>JBDHHA010000031.1:0-32074 GCA_039589615.1 Gemmatimonadota bacterium | reverse complement strand
GTATCGACGAGTCACAACACCTCCCTTTGGACTTGCGACCCCGCCCAGGTGTGGGGCGGAGTAGGTGATATGTTGGTGGCCAGGGCCACTTCTGGGCGAGGAAGTCTAAGGCTGGCTCCGGGTTTGGACAAGTAGCCTAGGTCCCGTTCCCCCGGCGGTTGTACCGGTTCATTGCCGTCTCGACCCCCTCCCGGATCCAGCATTCCACCGCCTCGGTCATGGCGGACATCAGGTCGTCGACGGTGCGGCGCTCGTCGTCCTCGAACGCCGACAGCAGAAAGTCGACGCCTTCCTCGTCCTCGGGGCGGGGACCGATCCCGATGCGCAGCCGGGCGTAATCCTCCGACTGGAGCCGGCCGGCGATACTCCTGAGTCCATTGTGCCCCCCGGAGGAGCCTCGGGGGCGGATGCGGAAGGTGCCCAGGGGCAGGGCGATTTCGTCCACCACCACCAACAGGTCGGTGGCAGGGTCGAACGCCGGGTCCTTCAGGAGAGGCCCCAGTGCGGCACCGCTGCGGTTCATGTACGTCTGGGGTTTGACGACGACGATCTGGTGGTTCCCCACCACCCCCCGGGACACCCGGGCCCGCCACCGCCAGGGGCGCTTGAACGGCGGGAACGCCCACGATGCGGCCAGGGCGTCCACCAGCATGAACCCGGCGTTGTGCCGGGTAGCCGCGTACTCTCGCCCCGGATTGCCGAGGCCCACGACGGCCTGCAGTGGCTACCCCTCGGCTTCCGCGCCCTCGTCCTCCTCGTCGGCTTTGGGCTTGCGGATGAGCTCGGGCTCGGCGCCTTCCTCCTCCTCCTCGATCTCCTCGCCCTCGACGACCACCGGTTCCTCTTCAACCCGCGGCGCGATGACGGAACAGATCGTCTTTCCCAGGTCGGTGAGGATCTTCGCATCCGCGATGACGAGGTCGCTCACGTGGAGGGATTGTCCGATGGCGAGTTCCGTGACGTCCAGATCCACCCGCTCGGGGATGTGGCGCGGCAGCACCGCGATCTGCACCTCCCGGAGCACCTGGTCCAGGGTTCCGCCGCCGTTGCGCACCCCGTCGGGGATTCCCTCGACGTGGATTGGCAGGGTCACCGTGACCGTCTCGCCCTCGTGAATCTCATAGAAATCCAGGTGCGTGATGGTCCGCCGGACGGGATGCCGCTGGACCTCGCGGATCAGCACCTTCACGGGCTTGCCCTCGACGCCCAGCTCGATGATCGTGCTGCTCGTGGTGTGAGCAGACAGCAGCTTGTCTACGTCGGACCCCGAGACCGAGACCGACTCGGGCTCGCGCCCGCGTCCGTAAACGACCGCGGGCACGCGACCGGCCAGGCGCAACTGCCGCGCAGGTCCCTTTCCATCAGCATCGCGGCGCTCGGCCGCCAATGAAACCGTCGTGATCATAGCTCTACTTCCTACCCTTTTTCGTCCTGTGCCTCGAACAGCGAACTCACCGATTCGCCGCTGTGAATGTAACGAATGGCCTTTGCCAAGAGCGGTGCCACCGACAGGATCTCCAGGTTCGGGAACCGTCGCTCTTCGGGAACATGGACCGTATTGGCAACCGCCATCTCGGTGAGCGGGGCCGCGGACAGACGCTCCGCCGCCGGTCCCGACAGCAGCGGGTGCGAAGCGCAGCAATATACCTTGTTGGCCCCCAAATCCTTCAATGCGTGGGCGGCGCCGGAGAGGGTTCCGGCGGTGTCCACCATGTCGTCGGTGATGAGACAGTCCCGTCCCTCAACCCGTCCGACCACGTTGAGGACCTCGGCCACGTTGGCCGCCGGCCGGCGTTTGTCGATGATCGCGAATCCGCCCCCGAGCCGCGTCGCGAACCCCCGGGCCATCTTGGCGCTGCCCACGTCCGGGGCCACCACGACCAGGTCATCGAGAGTTTTCTGCCGGAAGTGCTGGACGAAGACCGGCGCGGCGTAGAGGTGATCCACTGGAATGTCGAAGTACCCCTGGAGTTGGTGCTGGTGGAAATCGATGGACACCACCCGGTCGATGCCGGCCTTCATGATCAGATTGGCCATCAACTTCGCGCTGATGGCGACCCGGGGCTGGTCCTTCCGATCCTGGCGGGCGTAGCCATAGTAGGGAATCACCGCCGTGATCCGCGCTGCGCTGGCCCGCAGCGCCGCATCGGTCAGGATCAGCAGCTCCAACATGTTCTCGGCGGGGGGGTTGGTCGACTGAATGATGAAGACGTCCCGCCCCCGGACGTTCTCGTCGATCCGAACGAAGATCTCCCCGTCCGAAAAGCGCTTGATCGTCACCTGGCAGAGCGGCTGCTCCAGGCATGCGGAGATCTCCTGGGCGAGGGGTTCGTTGGACGACCCCGCCAGGAGCATCAATTTGCTTTGTGATAGATAACCTTCAGCCATGCTGTGGATCGCCCGGTAGAAGACAAGGCTAGCGTAACCGCGGAAAAACTTAGCCGGGGTGACCCCGAACGCCAAGGGAAGCGGTCACCACCCGGTCCAACCCGGCCCCCGGACCACACGGCCCGGCGTGGCGCCGGTGTGGACGCCGTCCCGGAGCACGAGGGTGCCATTCACCAGCACGTGGGCCACCCCCTCGGAATACCGATGCGGTTGGGCGAAGGTGGCGTGGTCGATGATGGTGGCCGGATCGAACACCGCCACATCGGCGAAGTGCCCGCTTTGCAGGCGCCCCCGGCGCCGGAGCCCGAGGTTCTCCGCCGGCAGGGACGTGAGCCGCCTGACGGCCTCGCCGAGGGGAATCACCTGCCGGTCGCGGACGTAGCGGCCCAGGAGGCGGGCGAAGTTGCCGTATCCTCGGGGGTGGGGGTTCGACAGGAGGAAGACGCCCTCGGGCGCCATGGAGCCTGCATCCGAGCCAAAGCTCACCCACGGCAACGCGATCTGCTTCTCGATGTTCTCCTCCGACATGAGAAAGTACACGGTGGACACCCGGCTGTGGTCGGCGATGACCAGGTCCATGGCGGTTTCTTCGGGTGACGTTCCGCGCAGTTGTGCCGCCTCGGCAAGCGTCTTCCCGGTGAGGTACTTGAGGGAGTCTTGGCGAAACCCCACGAGGAGCACGTTCTCCGGGCTGCCGGCGGCCGAGTAGAGATTCTCCCAGTCGTCGGGTTGCGAGCGCATCTCCCGGGCCACCCGGGCACGAACCGCGGGGTCGCGCAGCCGCTCGCGCCAGGCATCGAGCCCACCCTCTTGGACGTCGGGGGGCATGGCGGCGTCGAGGCCGGTGGCGCCCGCCGGATAGGTGTACATGTCCGCTGTGATCTCGAGTCCCTCGGCCCGTGCGGCCTCGACCATGGCGATCACCAGATCCATCTTGGGCCAATTCGCGCGACCGGCGGCTTTCAGGTGATAGATCTCCGCCGGAAGCCCCGCCTCGCGGCTGATCGTGATGAGCTCGCGCACCGCCTCCGCGAGACTGTTCCCCTCGCTCCGCATGTGGGAGATGTACGATCCCCCGAATTCCGCCGCGACCTTGGCGAGCTCGATGAGCTCGTCCGTCTGGGCATAGAATGCCGGCGCATATATGAGGGAAGAGCCCAAGCCGAGGGCGCCTTCCTCCATGCTTTGCCGGACGAGTCCCCGCATGCGGTCCAGCTCTTCCGGGGTGGGCGGTCGGTTGTCGAAGCCGACCTCGTGGATCCTCACCGTCGTCGCCCCGACGAACGAGGCCACGTTGGTGGACACGCCGCGTTCCGCCAGGTAGTCGAGGTACTCGCCGAGGGTGGTCCACTCGATATCGTACTGGATGTCGCCTTGTTGGGACCGCTGCGTGGCCTTCATCTCGTCGTTGAGCGGCCCTTCCGACCATCCCTCCCCGAAGATCTCGAGTGTGACGCCCTGTCGGATGTCGCTCTGCGACCGACCGTCTTCGATCAGGGACTCCGTGGCCCAGCTCAACATGTTGATGAACCCCGGCGACACGGCGAGACCGGTGGCGTCGAGGTCCGTCCGGGCGGACGCGTCCGCAAGGTCTCCAACGACGGCGATGGTATCGTCGATCACCCCCACGTCCGCCACGACACCGTTCCCCCCGCTGCCGTCGTACACCGTACCGCCGCGGATGATGACGTCGTAGTCCGGAGCGCACGCCGCGATGGCGACGAGCCCCAAGATGACGAGATAGTCTCTTCTCATTGGACTCACCCTGTTTGATTAGTGGTCGTCCCGACTGACGAGCTCCATGGAAAACGCGGGCACGCACACCGCGATGTACTCGGCACCTTCCGGCGAGGGACTGCTATAGCGCACCCACTCTCCGCGGTGCGCGATCACGGCCTGGCCGGCCTCGACGTCCAGCGCGCCGTTGGTGTGTTCCACGTGAAGTTTCCCCCGCAAGACGACGGTGAACTCGTCAAACGTCGGAGTTTGCCCTGGCTCGGTCCAGCCGGAGGGGCTGCGCATGTGGGCCACGCTCACCGACTCGGTGCCGGAGTTGACGCGACCGACGTACTCGTCGATCACCTTCGGGGGGTCGCCGGCCGCGGGGACCGTCGTGGGGGCAGGGATCAACGTGGGCATCGCATCTCCTCGTGGGTTGGTGTGGGGGTGAGTGAGGGCTCGGTGCGGGTCACTCGGGGTCGCCGTTGATCTCTCGTCGCAGCCGCGCCCCGAACTCAACGCCCTCGTTCCCGCTCCTTCGTAGGGCGCGCTCGGCCGCCGCGATGGCTCGGTTCGCTGTCCGGGCGGCGCCGGCGGCGTGGGCGGCCCGGGCGACCTCGGCGGCCGCCTCGGCAGTCGATTGCCCCAGCTCCGTCTCGGCGCGCAACCGAACACAGAGGAGACGGGCGTCCAAGCCGTCACGTGGTGCGAGTAGCTCGACGGCCCGCATCTGGAGTCGCTTCCGCTCGCCGGGGGTCATCAACTCCGCACGCGCGACTTGGGCGATGAGGGGCGCAGTGAAGGCGTACCGATCACCATCGAACGTGAGAAAATGTCCCCGCTCGAGCGTGGCCAACTCCGCCTCGACCTCCGCCATCGGACGCTCCAGGAGGTCCGACACGAGATCGACGTCCACGCCCAGGTCGAGGACGCTCGCGGTCGCCGCGACTTCACGGGTTTTCTTGGCCATGGCAGTGCAGGAGGCAATGATGGCGACCCGGGCGAGATCCGGAATCGTGATGGGCAATGGTTGGTCCAGCGTTGCGTCCCGCGGCGGCCAGGTTTTGATGTCGTCGCGGAGCGTGACGGCGTGCTCCAGGCCGCGCAGCAGGGTGACGGCGAGAAATGGGTTGCCCCCCGACTCGAAGGCCACGCGCCGCGCCAATCGTTTCCGATCCCCGTCATCCTCACACCAGGTGGCGAGCGCCGCAACGAGCTCGCCCAAGTCGTCGTCCGCAATCGGGTCGAGGCGAATCGCCTGTCCGGGAATCGACCGGCCGACTTCTCCCCTCAGGCGGAGGAGTGCCCGGGGCGCGTTCTCCACCTCACGGAGGGATGACACGACGAGGAGGACGGGAACGTCCGACAGGGTGAGCAGCGCACCCTGCAGGGCCTCCAGCGTGTGCCCGTCGGCGAAGTGGGCGTCGTCGAGCGCCACCATCAGGGGACGCTCGTCGGCGACCGCGCGGAAGAGGTCGGCGAGGGCGTGTGCCACCTGCGCCGTGTCTTGGGGGGGCTGGGACGGGGCGACCGCTGCCAATTCCGGGGCCACCGCCGCGAGCGTTGCGAGTTGCTCCGGAGCCGTGCCGGCGGCGCCGGGGGCCTCGTGGAGGCCGCCTCGCACCAGGGCTCGGAACGTGCTCCATGGTGCGTCGTGGTCGTTCTCCAGCGGTCGGGCCGACGCGACGGTGCCCCCGAGAAGGGCGAACCGGGCGGCACACTCCGCCAACAAGCGGGTTCGCCCGGCTCCGGGATCGCCGTTGATGACCAACCCCCGGGGACCGGTTCCGATGCTACCCTCGATGATCGAGAACGCCGTGCGATAGGTGGAGACTCGCCCCACGAGGGGGGGCTCGAGGTCGGCGTAGTGGGCCGACACCCGGAGCCACCGTCCGGAGCGGATCCGCTCGGCCAGGTCGCGAAGCTGCCTGCTGGGCGTTTCCCCCAACTCCTCCTTGAGCGCGGTGCCGCATTCGGCGTAGGCGGCCAGAGCGCTCGTGGTGTCCCCCGACAGCGCCAGGGCCCGCATGAGGATGTCCACCGCGGGCTCCGAAAACGGATTGGTCTGAAAAGCCTGCCGCGCAAGGTCGCGGGCCTGTCCATAGCGCGACGCGGCGAGGGCAGCATCGGCGGCTTCGATCATGAAGGCGACACCTCGTCCCCTGAAGTGCTCGCGCCATGTCGACAGCCAGGCCTCAAACGCGTGGGAGTCCGGGAGGGAAAAGCCCTCGAGGAAATTGCCTTGCATGAGACGGAGGGCCCCGGGTCCGTCGCTGTCCGCCAGCCGCTCGAACTCCAAGGCGTCCACCGTGAGCCGCTCGTCGGCCAGTGTCAGGTTCTCGCCCGACCCCGTGGATTTGAGCCGATCGGCTCCCAATCCGGCCCGGAGACGCCGCACGGCTTCGTTGAGCGAGTGCCGCGCCCGCTGATCGGTGGTCTCGGGCCACAGTACGCCGATGAGCTGAGCTCGTGTGCGGGTGCGGTTGGGCGAGAGCGCCAGGTAGCACAGCAGGGCGATGTGTTTGCGCCAGGGGACATCGGACGGCGGTTCATGTCCGTCGACACGGACCTCCGGCGCGCCGAACGTGGTCAACTCGAGACTAGGTAGTTGTGCGGTCACTGCGTGTTTGAAGCTGGGTGAACAGGTGGTTCGAAGATCTGCGTCGACCAAGGAGAATATTGTGTAGGTCGCCCGCAGGCGCCATTGCCGGTCCGGTGGTATGTTGGGCCCGCAGGCATCGCCGAGGTACCGCGGGCGTACCGTGAAGTATGGGGCCACTGCCGGGAGCGTGTATGGCTTGGATCGAGGAAACCACCCGCGAGGAGGCCACCGGTCTGCTCAAGACCGAACTCGACCGGGCGTTCGACCGTGCCGGTCGGGTGTGGAACGTCGTGCAGATCATGAGCGTCAACCCCCTCGTGCTCAAGACCAGCATGCGGTTGTACGGCGCCATCATGTTCGGCCGCTCGGATCTCAGTCGCTTTCAACGCGAGCTCCTCGCGACGGTGGTTTCAGCCGAGCTGAATTGTCGTTACTGAACGCAGGCGCACGCGCACGACCTCCGGGCCGAGGTCGACGAGGACACACTGGGCGCGCCAGGCGCCGACGCCTTGGTGCATGCGGTGGTGCGCGACTGGCGCACCGCCGGGTTGTCGGAGGCGGACCAGGCGCTCTGCCGCTTCGCCGCCAAGCTCACCCACGATCAGCATGCGTCGGCCCCGGATGACCTCGAGGCCCTGCGTCGATATGGGCTTGCCGACGGCGCCATCCACGACGCGACGCAGGTGGTGGCGTACTTCAACTACATCTCCCGCATAGCCGACGCCCTGGGAGTCGAGCCCGAGACGTTCATCCGGGAGTGGGGGGCCTAGGCGACGAACCGATCGGGCCTCCGCCGGTGATGGTCCGTTGCGTCCTGATAGGCCTTGGCCAGCGCCAAGGCCTCGGCGTCGCCGAAGAGCTTCCCAACAAACGAAATGCTCAGCGGCGTTCCGTTCTCGCGGAATCCGTTGGGCACGACGACCGTGGGGTGGCCGGTCAGATTCGTCAGCAGGAGCGTCGGGTTGCCGGACGTGGGTGTGACGAAGGCGTCGATTCCCTCGAACCGTGATGCCAGCGCTCCCATGGCCATGGTGCGCAGCCTGTTGGCCTGGATGTACTCCACCGCCGGAATCATGCGCGCGGAGCGGAACGTATTGGGCCAACCTCCCGCTCCCTGGCGGACGAGCTCGTCGTCGCGACCGCTCATCGTGAGCTCGTTGAATGCCGCCCCGGCCTCGGCCGAGAGAATGATCCGCATGGCGCTGACGGGCAGGTCGTTGGGGAGTGCGAACGGAATCAGGTCGGCGCCGAGGCTCCGCAACACGTCGAGGACCGCCAGGTCGGCGACCCGGGCGTCCTGCCGTTGCTCGCTGCGCTCCTGTTCGAACGCGTCCTTCAAGTAGCCGATCCGGAGTTGTCCCGGCGTGACCGATGGATCCCAGTTGAAGGGCACGCTGCGGGCCGTGGGGTCGTGGCCGTCGGCGCCGTGGATGGAGTGGAGAACCAGGGCGCAGTCTTCGACGCTGCGACAGATCGGCCCCAGTTTGTCCATGGTCCAGGAGAGGGCCATGGCACCGTGTCGGCTCACCCGGCCGAAGGTGGGGCGCAAGCCGGTCGCGCCACAGCGTGTCGCGGGGGACACGATCGATCCCAGCGTCTCGCTGCCGATGCTGAAACCCACGAGTCCCGCCACCGTGGCCGATGCCGAACCGGCCGACGAGCCCGAGGAGCCCTGCTCCAGGTTCCAGGGATTCTTCGTCTGGCCGCCGTACCATCGGTCTCCCTGGGCCAGCGCGCCGAGGGTCAGTTTTGCCACCAGCACCGCACCGGCCTCGTCGAGGCGCTCGACCACGGTGGCGTTGTCGTCCAGCTGCTGGTGCTCGAACGGTTTGGCGCCCCAGGTGGTGCGGTACTCCTGCACGGTAAGCAGGTCCTTGCCGCCCCAGGGAATGCCGTGGAGGGGACCGCGGTAGTGGCCCCGGGCGATCTCGGCATCCGCCTGCCGCGCCTGCCGCAGCGCCCGCTCCTCGGTCAGCGTGATCACGCACTCGAGGGTGGGACCGTGTCGCTCGAGGCGGTCCAGGTACATCCGGGTCAGCTCGGTGGATGTGACTTGTTTCGTGCGGACCAGCTCACTCAAAGCCGTTACGGGCTCGAACGCCAGCGCCTCCAGGTTGGCTGGGCGGGACACGCCCGCCGGGCGCGTGTACCGAAATTCCTTCTCCTCGGTGGGTAGTTGCATGCCCGGCAGCACCGGATCGAACACGATGGCCGGCGCCACGGCGTTGGGGATGTCGTGGGTGCGCAACGCCTCGTAGGACGTGAGGTTGCGGTTCAGGTTCCGGACCATCAGTTCCCGCTCTTCGTCGGTGAACTCCAGGCCGTACACGCTCTCGGCCTGGGCAAGCATTTCCGCGGTGATGGTCCCCTGCTGCTGCGCCTGTTGCCACAAGGCCGATCCACCCAGCCCAACGGCGGAGAGGGCGAGCATGAAGCTCCGCCGATCGAGGTCGTTGACTGCTGATTCGTCACGAGCGTTCACCGACGTGGGATGCGCCATGTTGTCCTCGTTGCTGAGTGATATTTCGGTGGTCAGAACCGACTGCCCAACCTCACCACGAACTGCGGATCCTTCTCGACGCCTTGCAGCGGAATCGCCACGTAGAAACCCAGGTCACCGAACGCGATGCCGCCGCCAGCATCGTATTTAAGTTCCTCGTCGAAACGGGGGAAGGGACCGACGTCGCCCTGCACCCAGGCTTGCGCGGCGTCGAAGAACACGACCCAGCGCGGGATGAGTTCGAGATTCAGATCCAGTCCGTCGTCGCGAAGGTCGAGATCGATGTCGCTGAATTGAAAGCCGAAGTACCCCTCCAGTTGCGCCTGGAACAAGACGTATCGATCGCAGCCGTAGAACGGGAAGAACCTGGTGGTGAAGAAATTCGTCGATGATGTCGACACGAGAAAATCCCGGGCGCCACAGTCCATCGCCGGCATCATGTCGGCGGGATCCTCCTGAAGGCTTGGCAGCCCCGGGAGGGTGCCCGCGCCGCCGAGGGCGTGTTGGAACTGTGGTGGCAACACCTCGTTGGTGAGGACCCCCTCGGCCGCAAGGCGGAGATTGAAGAGGGCGTTGCCCAGTGCGGTGTAGCGTCGAACGTCGAGGGATCCCTGGGTGAACGTCGCCTCGATGGTCGGGAGACCGGTCACCGGCGGGCCCCGGGTTCCGTCGGGTTGGACGATTCCCACCTCTGCAAAGTCCAGATCACCACCCAACCCCTGGGTGAGGGACGCCTCGATGTTCCACCCGCTGCCACCGTTGCCGCGCTGTCCGCCTCCCTCATCGTATCGCACCGTGGCGCCGATGGAGTGCACCTTGCCGTCGGCAACGAGGGATTGGTGACGCCAGGGATCCTTGCTGTCGAAGACCGATCCCGGGTCGCTGGCCGTGACGAGATCGTGGCTCTCGGTGCGGAACTCGATACCGCCGGAGAGCGGGGAATTGCGGGGGGCGTAGGTCGCGTATGTGGCGAAACCTTGGCGGCCGTGATAATCCCGGTAGTCGGTGTGGAAGATCAGTCCGGAGAGGGAGTTCTCCAGAAGCCCGACGCCCCGGCTCTCGATGGCCCGCCCCTCGGAATACAGCATCGCCCCGACGGCGACCCGTTTGGGGCCGAGAAAGAGCTTCTCCGCCCGGAACGAGTACCCCACCTGGTCGAGGCCCTCGGCGGCGTCGGTGCGGAGAATGAGCACGCCCCGTCCCTGGAACGGATTCGGACCTTCCGATCGCGCCGCCAGGCCGACCTCGAAGGGAAACCCTTCCATCCGGTTGAATCCGTTGCCTCCCACGGTCGCAACGGGTCTGATGGCGGCCCGTTGGGAATCCTGTCCGGCGAGGGGCATACCGAACGATATCAATGCAATGAACAGCGAAAAAATCAGGCGTCTCATAGTCTGTCTTCGGGTCAATGCCAACCGGTCTGCGACAGGTACCATCTTGAACCGGAAAGGTGTCAATCGTAACCCCTGCCGTTGGAACCTGGCGCGTGCGGGCGTCCGATAAACACCGCCCCGAGGGTCCTTGTTCCTCGCGGCAATCAGAGGCGGCGTCCACCGGCAGGCGAATTCCGTTTTCCTTATATAGGGAAGGGAGATATACTCCATACCACATGGTGACCTGCAAGAAGGATTCGTACTCTCTCCCGCCCAACCGGCATTACCTCAATTGTGCGTACATGTCTCCCCTGTCGAAGCGGGTGGAGGCCGCCGGTGTGGCGGGTATTCGTCGCAAGGCGATGCCGGCGGACATCACGCCCAAAGATTTCTTCAGCGGGCCGGACAAGGTGCGGGAACTGTTCGCGGCGCTGATCGGTGTGGGCGAGCCGCGCCGAATCGCCATCGTTCCTTCAGTGTCCTACGGTGTGTCGACAATCGCCAAGAACACGCGGCTCGCCCCGAGCCAGAACGTGGTCACGCTCGTCGATCAGTTCCCATCACATGTCTACCCGTGGCGACGGCTGTGCCGGGAAGCCGGCGCCGACCTCAAGGTCGTCGATCCCGGCCCGGCCGGGCCGGGGCGGGCGGAGCGGTGGAACGCGGCACTCCTCGAGGCCATCGATGCCGGAACGGCCGTTGTCGCGGTGCCCAACGTCCATTGGACCGACGGTACCCGCTTCGATTTGGAGGTGGTGGGGGCGAGGGCGCGTGCGGTGGGAGCGGCGCTCATCGTCGACGGCACCCAATCCCTTGGCGCCATGCCGTTCGACGTCGGGCGCATCCAGCCGGATGCCCTCGTGTGTGCCGCGTACAAGTGGCTCGGCGGCCCTTACTCGATCGGGGCCGCTTACTTCGGGACCCGGTACGACGACGGCGTCCCGTTGGAGGAAGGGTGGCTGCCGCGGGAGGGGAGTGAAGATTTCAATCGTCTGGTGGACTACCGGGATGAGTACCGCAACGGCGCCGCCAGGTACGACGTCGGCGAGGTCAGCAACTTCACGTTGATTCCCATGTTCGCCGCAGCCTTGGAACAGCTCGCCGAGTGGGGTGTCGACAATGTGTCGCCCTACTGCCGGCGACTGACCGCCGAGCTCATCGCCGATCTGGGAGACGCAGGATTTGGGGTGGCCGAGGAGCAGTGGCGCGGCGGGCACCTGTTCGGGCTCCGGGTTCCCGAGGGATTCGATGAAGACGGTTTTCGCAAGCGGCTGGCCGCGGAGAACGTGTCCGTGGCACTCCGGGGCAACGCCATCCGGGTGGCGCCCTACCTCTACAACGACCAAGGGGACGTTCAGGCCCTGCGGAGGGCGCTCGATCTGTAGCGGGGAGGGGTCGCGGAGCTAGCTCCTGAAACTCGCCGGTGGTACGTTTCGTACTGAGACGCGAGGAGGACATGCAATGGGGATTGAATTGATCATCGCACTCGGACTTGGGGGATACGGGTACTTCAAGACCCGACGTTTCGTCCGGGAGCGTTTGCGTTTTGTCGACGTCGTGCAGAAACCGGCCATTCCGGTGATTGCCGGAGTGGGAACGGCCGTGGCCGCGGGGGTGTTGGTAGCAGTGATTCCGTTCATCGGGGGCTTGGCGATTCCCGTGCTGGCGGGATTGGGGATCGGGGTGGGCATCTCGCACGGTGCGAAAGATTCCAAGCGCCTTCCGGCTCCGTGAGAACGTAGCGGTCACACAGGTTCGTTCTACAGCAAAGGGCGGCTCGCGGCCGCCCTTTGCACGTGGTACACCCCGGATCTCTACCCCATCACCGTCCACGTCCTGCCACCGTGCAGGAGCTCTTCCAGGTCGGCCTCCCCTTTAGGCTCGTCCACCTGTTGCCGCACTGCCTCACCGTAGGTCGGAGCTGAGTCGCAGTAGATCACACCGAGGGCCACCGGCAGGTTCGGCGGTTCCATGACGGCCAGAAGGGACGCCAGCGTCCGGTTGGTCTCGTCGTGGACCAAGATGTCGGCTTCGGTAATGCCGTCCTCGCCGATCGTGACCGCCTCCAACTCGAATTTGCCGGGCTTGACGCGCAACCCGTGGGAGTTGTCCTTGCCGTACAGCAACGGCTTGCCGTGCTCGAGGTGCAATTGCCGCTCGGCGGCGACCGACCGGTCCGTAATGTGCGAAAATACCTTGTCGTTGAACACGATGCAGTTCTGTAGGATCTCGACGAGCGAGGCGCCCTTGTGCTCGTAGGCGCGCTTCAGGATCTGCGGCATGTGCTTCTGGTGGGTGTCCACCGTGCGCGCCACGAACTGTGCGCTGGCGCCCAGGGCCAGCGCGGCGGCCGAGATGGGATTCTCCACCGATCCCTTCGGTGTGGACGGCGACCGGGTTCCGCGGCGGGACGTCGGCGAGTACTGCCCCTTCGTCAAACCGTAGATCTCGTTGTTGAACAACAGGATTTGGAGGTCGACGTTGCGGCGCAGGACGTGAATCAAGTGGTTGCCGCCGATGCTCAAGGCGTCCCCGTCACCGGTGACGATCCACACGTCGAGTTCGGGGTTCGCGAGCTTGACACCGGTGGCGATGGCCGGCGCACGGCCGTGGATCGTGTGAAACCCGAACGTGGCCATGTAGTAGGGGAATCGGGCGGCGCACCCGATGCCCGACACGAAGACGGTGTTCTCCCGCCGTGCCCCGAGTTCCGGCAGCGTGCGCTGCACCGCCTTGAGGATGGCGTAGTCTCCACACCCCGGACACCAGCGCACTTCCTGATCGGAAGCGAAGTCCTTCGCCGTCGCCTGCTCGGTGGCGCTTCCGGTCATGACGTACCTCCCAATCGGGTTCGTATGGCTTCCAAGATTTCCCGAACCATGAACGGTCTGCCGGAAACCTTGTTCAATCCCTCTGCCGGAATCGTGTAGGTGCTCCGCAACAACGTCACCAGCTGTCCGTTGTTCATCTCAGGCACGAGGACGTCGTCGAATCCGCTCAACAGTTCCCCGAGGTTCGCCGGCAGCGGGCAGATGTACCTGAGGTGAATGTGTGAGACCGCGAATCCCTCGTCCCGGGCGATCCGCACGGCCTGGTTGATCGGTCCGAACGTCGATCCCCAGCCCACCAACGCCAGCTTGCCGGTGGGTTCCCCGGCGTGGACCTCTTGCGGTGGGATGTCGTTCGCGATGCCGGCGATCTTGGCCGCCCGCTGGTCGGTCATGTATTGGTGGTTGTCCGCATCGTACGAGACGTTCCCCGTCAGCGCGTCCTTCTCGAGGCCGCCGATGCGGTGCTCGAGCCCGGGGCTTCCCGGAACCGCCCACGGACGTGCCAGGGTGTCCGGGTCGCGGGCGAACGGCTGAAATCCTTCCGGGTCGGTGCGGAAGTGCACCGGGAAGGACGGGAGGTCTTGCACGTCCGGGATGCGCCACGGTTCCGCGGCGTTGGCCAGGTATCCCTCGGTGAGCACCATGACCGGGGTCATGTACTTCGTCGCAAGGCGCACCGCTTCGATGGCGACGTCGAAGCAGTCCGACGGCGTGGCGGAGGCGATGACGGGCATCGGGGCGTCCGCATTCCGCCCGTAGACCGCGAGATACAGATCCGACTGCTCCGTCTTCGTGGGCAACCCGGTGGACGGCCCGGCCCGCTGCGAGTTGACGATGACCAGCGGCAACTCGGCGCTGATGGCGAGCCCGATGGCCTCGGTCTTGAGCGCAATGCCCGGACCGGAGCTGGAGGTGACGCCGAGGGCCCCGGCGTACGAGGCGCCGATCGCGGAGCACACGGCGGCAATTTCGTCCTCCGCTTGAAACGTCGTCACACCGTACGCCTTGAGATTGGCCAGAATGTGCAACAACGGCGAGGCCGGGGTGATCGGGTACGAGCCGAGCATGATCCGGAGGCCGGCGGATCGTGCTCCTGCCACCAATCCCCATGCCAGCGTCTCGGTGCCCGTCACGGTCCGGTACACGCCGGGTTCCACGTCGGCCTTGGCCACCGTGTACCCGGTGAGGTTGCCGGACATCTCCGCCGTTTCGCCAAACGCGTGTCCCGCACTGAGGGCGGTGACGTTGGCCTTGGCGATTTCCGGTCGCTTCGAGAATTTGCGGTTGAGCCATTCGACGGTGGATTGCCGCTCCCGACCGTACATCCACAGCATCAACCCCAGGGTCCAGAAATTCTTGCAGCGCAGGGCTTCCTTCTGCGACAGGTCGAGGTCCCGCACGGCCTCGAGGGTCCGCTGCGAGACGTCGATGAGAATGGTCTGATACGGCGCGAGGGAATCGTCTTCCAGCGGGTTCGAGTCGTAGCCCGCCTTCGCCAGGTTCCGCTGGTTGAAGGTGCCCTCGTCGATCACGACCATCCCGCCCATCTTGAGATCGCCGAGGTTGACCTTGAGGGCGGCGGGGTTCATCGCGATGAGAACGTCGGGGGCGTCGCCTGACGTGCGGACGTCGTGGGACCCGAAGTGAATCTGGAACGCCGACACACCAAAGGTGGTCCCAGCCGGCGCGCGGATCTCGGCGGGAAAGTCCGGGAACGTTGCCAAGTCGTTGCCGAAGAGTGCGGTCTCCTGGGTGAATTGGGCGCCCGTGACCTGCATCCCGTCGCCCGAGTCTCCGGCGAAGCGGATGACGACTTCTTCGACGACCTTGCGGTCCGAACTCTGTGCAGTTGACGTGTTGCGTTCCATGTGTGTCTCCAAAGTTGGCCCCGGTGGATTCGAACCACCATTGCCGGCTCCAAAGGCCGGAGTCCTGCCATTGGACGAGGGGCCAGTGTTATCGTTGCGGCGGCACGCGATAGAATCTACACGAACACCACAGCGGCCAAAAGGCGAGCCCCCGCGGGTTATGTGCCGGATGGTCGAGAGGAAGACGCGCGCCGGCCGAGCCGGCGCGCGTAGACTTTAGGCCGACTACTGCTGCTGCGGAATGACGATGGTGTCGGCCGCCATGCCACCCTGTCGACGGAAGGAGAGGGTGCCGAGGGAGTCCGCCAACCTGACGATGGGGGTTCCGTCGGCGTACACCCCCATCGCCGCGCGCTCGACGGTCCCGTTCGAGCCGAAGAACCGCCACTGCGCTGCACCGTCCGGGGACATGTTGAAGGCCGCTCGCGTCGTCTCAGCGGTGTCGGAGAACACAATGGACGGTTCGCCGTTGGAAAAGCTCCCCACCATGCCACGCTGTGCCTCTCCGTCCTGCCCGAAGAGAATCAGCTGGCCGGCGCCGTCGTTCGTCGCGCTCAGGGCAATGCGGCGCACCTCGTTGCCATCGGTCAGCACGATCGTCGGCGAGCCATCGTCCCGCATGCCGACCTCGGACCGCACCATTCCGTCCGCGTCGAACAGCGCAAGCCGCGGCATCCCATTGGGATCCACGCCCATCTCCAAGCGGGTCCCCCCCACGGGGTCCGTGTACATCATGCCGATGGACGCCTGGTCGGCGAGGACGCCGAACATCCCTCGTGGAATGCCGTCTGCATCCAGGATCATGAATTGCTTTGCCGATATCGTATCCTGCGGTGCCACCCAGGCGGTGAGGGCCGCTCCACCGACCACCAGCAGCACGGCGGTGAGGGCGAGCTTCATGTTTCGAAGCTGTTTCTCCAGCCGGGTGACTACCTCAGCGAGATTCGTACGCTCCTGCGTCATTGTATGCCTCCAAAGGGTCTCAATAGTTGAGTTCTGTAGACCAAAGCTATGGGTCTCTGGCGGTCGTGGCCACTGCTCGAGGGGCAGGCCTGGACCGCGTCTGAGTTCGGACGACCCTCTGTCCCCCCGTACCGATCATCAGGGCCGCGTGTTCCAATTCTTGCTCGGATCGGTAGATCCCCACAATCGCGGATCCCGAGCCGGACAGCCTCGCCAGCAGCGGTTTCGTGTCGGCAACCCGCTCGAAGGCCTCACGAACCCGGGGTTCTCGTTCCCACACAATGGACTCGAAATCGTTGCCGCCAAGGCGGGCTAGGCCGCCCCAAGTCTGGAAGGCCTCGGGGTCCAACACCACACCTCCGCGGGGGCGGGGCTCTCCCCGGACCCGGTCCAGGATGGTGTAGGCGTCGGCCGTCGCGATTCCCACGTCGGGGATCACGAGCAACGCCGGCGCCTCGGGTGGGCCCGGCACCCTGAACAGGCGCTCACCGCGATTCCACGCCACGGCGAGCGCGGCACCCGACGCGAAGAACGGGATGTCGGAACCCAGCTTTGCGGCGAACTGGAGGATCTCGTGGCCGGGTACGATTCCTCCGGTGAGGAGGTTCACCGCATGGAGGGTGGCGGCGGCGTCGCTGGACCCCCCGCCCAAACCAGCCTGGACGGGGATGTTCTTCGTGAGGTGAATCCTGACCCCGAATCCATCGCCGGTCGCGCTCAACACCGCCCGGGCCGCCCGCACGGCGAGGTTGTCCTCCACCGGCCCCGTGTCGAAACCCTCGACGACCAGCTCGACACCGCTCTCGATGCGCTCCACCGATATCTCGTCCGCGAGATCGACGAGGGCGAACACGGTCTCGATCCCGTGGTATCCGCTGGATTCCCGACTCAGCACCCGCAAGAACAAGTTGATCTTGGCGTGTGCGGCGATGCGGACGGCGTTGGGGATTTGGTCGGTCACGGCAGTATGGGGTGGAGAGAACGACGAATAATAGCCAGGGCGGCTAACTCCCGTCCGCCCCCTCGGGTTCCGCGGCGCGAAGGTCGGCCAGGTGGAGGTGCGCCCGGGTAAGAGACCACAGGCCCAGGGCCGTGATGGGAATGAAGGTGGAGATGTGATAGGCGAGAGCGTACGAGACGGCCAGAGCCGGCGCGACCCCGTACAGCACCAGCGTGGCCCTGGTGACGGCCTCGAAAACGCCGACGTACCCCGGCCCCTGCGGCATGGAGACACCGAAGGCGATGAGCGACTGCAATACGAACGCCGCTATCCACGGTGCCTGGATGTCGAACGCGACCATGCACAGCAGAAACGAGATACCGTTCACGCCCCACACCACGATGGACCACAGTGCCACGGCGCCGAAGCGCCTCCACTCGCGGAGCACACCGAGGCCCTCGAAGACGCCGAGCATGGCCTGAATGGCCCTGTCCGCCCATTTGGCGGGGAGCGCAGCGGTGAGCACCCGACGCCCGAGGTTCATCATGGGGTCGGGCCAGTGCACGGCCCACACCGCCACGATCAAGAGACCCACGAACAGGAGGGTGAATCCCCCGACGAGCTGGCCCAGCGTCACGACCCCCACGGTGGTGGCGACGCCGAACCCACTGACGAACATCGCCACCGCGAGCATGGCCACGAGGGTCAGCCCGTCCATCACCCGCTCCACCACGAGGGTCGTGGCGGCGGTCATGAACGGCACCGCCGTGAGACGTTTTGCGGCGTAGGCCCGGGCGACCTCGCCGGCTCGAGCAGGCAACAGGTTGTTGGCCATGAATCCGATGGCCGTGGCGTGCCACAGCGGCACGAATGGGAGCTTCTCACCGTCGAGGTGGAGGATATAGCGCCACCGGACTGTGCGGAGGGGAAATGCCAGCGTGGCGGCCGTGACCGCGGCAAGGAACGGCAGGAGGCGGGCGGCCCGCATGTGCTCCACGACGTCGGCAAACGGGATGTCGTGGAGGGCCCACCAGAGCAGTACCACCGAGAGCAGGAGGCCGATGAGGCCCGTCCTGCTGATTCGCAGCTTCTTAGCTGGTTTGTTGGAGTCCAAGATTGACCAGGTCGATGATTTCTTGAAGGAGGTCCCGATGGTCCTCGGGGAGCGCTTCTTGGAGTTGCTTCTTGAGGACCATGGCTTGTTTCATCGCGCTGGGACCCGAGTAACAGAAGTCGGTGATGGGGGCGATTGCCTGGGCCGGTTCCGGCGCGCGGACCTCCGCCATCTGGGCGGGAGGCTCGGGAGTGGCCGGTGCAGCGGGCGCAGTATCCGGGCCACCGAAAAGCTCACCGAGGGCGGTGCCGTTCCCTCCCGACGCGGTCATCTCCCGATACGAGTCGAAGCTCGTGGCGAGCCAATCCTCCCCCTCCATGGTCTTCGCCGCGGGACGGGGCTCGGCGGCCACGGGGGCCTCCACGGCGGGCCGTTCGCCCAAGCTCAGAATCGTGGCGCAGATGGGTCCGAGTCGCTGTTCGATGGATCCGGGGTCGTTCTGGCCCCACGTGCTCAAGATGGCGCCGGCTTCCTTGAGGGTTTGGGCCAGGGCACGGGTGTCGCTCACGGCTGCCCCCCCGGCAATGGAGGTCCGGAACGCGTGGACCAACCTCGCGGCCGCCGGTCCCGCGCCTTCCAGGGCCCGCATCGTCGGGGCCAGGCCGTGGGCCCGGATCTGGCGTTGGGTGTTGGACTGGGCGCCCTCGAGGTCTTCGGCCGCCTGGGCGAGGTGTTCGCCGAGAGAGACCATTTCGAGCCGATCTGGGGCATCGGAGGGCGTAGGGAGGGCTCCTTCGCTGACGATGTGGGGCCCGGCGTCGCCGTGGTACAGCGTTTCGATGGGGACGATGCCCGGATCCATCTCCAGCAGCCGGCCCAGGAGACGCGCAAACTCCGCCGCCTCCGGTGTATCGGGATCGGCCCGCCCCACCGTGGCGATCTCCTGGGAAACGCGGGAGACCGCCCTGGCGGCGGCGTCGAACACGTCGCCGGGGTTGGGTATCGGTTCGGTGCGGCGCATCATCTCCTGCACGGCTCGCTCGATGCCGTCCAGCAGGTCGGGAAGCGGCGGAAGATCCGACAGACTCGCGATGCCCCGAAGGGGCTGGGTGGCCCGCAACACCGTATCCAGCACCGACACACCCATGGGATTCCGGGCCAGTGTTCTGGCGGCCTGATCCAGAGCGCTCCCTACGGCGGCGCCCTCCCGGGCGATGAATGCCCTGGTTGCGGCGTCCAGCTCCCGGGCCTCGTGTTCCACCGGCGCCGTGGTCCCGGCGACTTTTTCCAGCTCTGCGGCGATGCGTTGCGCCCGGGCCTCCTCCGCATCGGTCCAACTGCTGACCATACGAACGAGGACTTTCAAATCGTCCACGGCGCGGATGGCGAGCTGCCGCAGAGCCTCGTCCCACGCCAGTGCGCCGTCCCGGGCGGCCCGAGCCAGCGCCTCCAACCCTCCCGCCACGGCGGCGATCTGCTGCTGGCTGGCCATGAGGGCCGACCCTCGGAGGGCTCGGGAGATCCGGTGGACCTCTGGGAACTCGGGAGTTCCAGCGGGTGACACCAACCCATCGAGGCGTTCGAGGTATTCCCCGGCCTCCATGGTGAAGAAGTCGGCCATCCCCATGGGTTGTGTCATCGGAAAGATCCTACCTGGAAGGACGCTAAATTACTGTGCCGCATTAAGTTAGTCAACGCGGGCCGCCGCGATCAAGGCCCGCATCTCACTCACGGCGCTTTCGATGCCCACCATGATGCTCCGGCTCACGATGCTGTGGCCGATGTTGAGCTCCTCGACTTCGGGGATGGCGGCCACCGGCTGCACGTTGCGGTAGGTGAGTCCGTGCCCAGCATGGACGTCGAGTCCGGCGGCGGCGGCGGCCGTCGCCGCCTCCCGCAGGCGGGCCAGGGGGGCGTCGGTCTCCCGGTATTGGTTGGCATACTCTCCAGTGTGGAGCTCCACGGCCTCCACCCCGAGCTCCGCCGCGCGCTCGATGCTCGTCGAGTCGGGGTCGATGAAGAGGCTCAGCCGGACCCCCGCATCCCGGAGCCGGGAAACGGCGTCCTTCAGGCGCGGGTCGGGTTGCCCGCGGTCCACGGTGAGGTCCAGGCCACCCTCCGTCGTGATCTCCTCCCGGCGCTCGGGAACGAAGGTCGCGTGGTGGGGCTGGAGGTCGGCCGCCAGGGCCACGATGTCGTCGGCGGTCGCCAGCTCCAAGTTGAGATGGGTCGAGATGGTGGCGCACATCCGGCGCACGTCCTCATCGCCGATGTGACGACGATCCTCCCGCAGGTGGATCGTGATGCCGTCGGCCCCCGCTCGTTCGCACGCGACGGCGGCGGCGATGGGGTCCGGCTCGTCGGTGCGGCGGGCCTGCCTCACGGTTGCCACGTGGTCCACGTTCACGAAAAAGCGCATCGTTGCCCCGCCAACTTGGAGTGTGTAGCTTCGACTGAACGGAACATCACGAAACAGATCCTTATGGCGCAAGTTCTTCGAAAAACGCTACTCCTGAGTGCAGCATGTGCCGTGGCGGCGTGCAGCTCCAGCTCCACGAGCTCGCTCCTGATTCCCGTGGATCCCACAGTGACCCTGACGCGGTTCATGACCGCGGTTCAGGCCAACGATCTGGTGGGCATGAGCCAGCTATGGGGCACGTCGGACGGGCCTGCGGCGGATCATATGGATCGCGCCGAGCTTGAGATGCGCCTCACGGTGATGCAGCGCTACCTGACCCACGACGAGTATCAGATCGAGCCCAGCGTGGCGCTGGCGCGCAGCGACGACCGCACCCGCCCGTACGTGGTGCGCGTGACCCGGGCCGGCTGCGTCCTCCCGGTGCCGTTCGAGTTGGTGAGCGTCGATGGGGGGTGGTTGGTGTCGAATGTCGATCTCACACAGGCGGGCAATCCCTCGCGGAGTTGCGGATAGGGCGGAACCCTCCACTGCCTTCCGGCGTTGGTTATTCCGTAAGTTCGAGAAGGATCCCCGAGGTGGATCTGGGGTGCACGAAGGCAATGCGTCGCCCGTGGGCTCCCGTGCGGGGCCGTTCGTCCACCAATTCGTAGTGTTGATCCCGGCAGCGTTGCAGCGCCGCGTCGAGATCGGGAACCCGGAAGCAGATGTGGTGGATGCCGGGTCCCCGTTTGGCGAGGAACTTGGCGATGGGCCCGTCCTCGGCCTGCGGCTCGAGCAGCTCGATGTCGACGTCCCCGAAGGGTAAGGACACGATGGCGGCTCCGTCCGCCGTTTCGAGGGGCTTGGGGCTTGCGCCCAGGATGTCGCGGTAGAAGGCGACCGCCGACACGAGTTCGGGAACCGCAACGCCGATATGAGCGATAGAAGAGTAGTCGGGAGGCATGGATCCTCCGGCAGGACCTGGAAGGTAAATGAAAAGTACGGGCCCAACATAATCTTGGAGATAGAAGAATGGCAGCTCCGGTAAAAATCGACGACAACGCATTTGATCAAGAGATCGGAGAGCACGAGGGCCTCGCCCTGGTGGACTTCTGGGCGACGTGGTGCGGCCCTTGTCAGATGATCGCTCCGGTCATTGAGCAGCTGGCTGAGGAATACGATGGAAAACTGAAGGTCGGCAAGCTCGACGTCGACGCGAATCAGGCCACCGCCATGCGGTTCAACGTACGCTCGATTCCCAGTGTGCTCCTGTTCAAGGACGGCCAGCACGTGGACACGATCATCGGCGCCATGCCCAAGGCCGCATTCGTGGAGAAGATCGAGGCCCACTTGGGATGACGGGAACCCGGCCCGGGGTGGATTCACACCGGGTGCACGGACGGAAAGACGGACGGTCGGACGAGTTGCTGGTCTGGTCGTCCGCTTTCCGTTCGGGAGGAATCGACTCGTGACCGGAACGCTCTACGTGGTGGCCACGCCCCTGGGGAACCTGGGAGATCTGTCGACGCGAGCCGCGGAGATCCTCCGCCAGGTGGACGTGGTGGCGGCGGAGGACACGCGACGGAGTCGCACACTGTTGAACCACGTCGACGCCCGGCCCAAGGTGGTGAGCTTCCACGCCCACTCGCCGCCGTCAAGGACGGACGAGCTCATCCGGGAACTGGAGAGCGGAAGATGCGTGGCACTCCTCACCGACGCGGGAACGCCGGGTGTGAGCGACCCCGGTGGCGCACTCGTGGAGACGGCCCGCGCCCGGGATGTCGAGGTGGTGGCGGTGCCTGGGCCGTCCGCGGTGGTGGCGGCACTGAGCGTCTCCGGCCTACCCGCGGACCGGTTCACGTTTCTCGGTTTCCTCCCACGCAAGGGGAAGGACCGCGCACGGTTGTTGGAGGCCGCGGCGGAGAGTCCCTGGACCGTCGTCGTGTTCGAAGCGCCCAACAGGTTGGCGACACTGCTGGAGGATCTGTCCCGCGTGTGCGGCGCGAAGCGACACGCCGTTGTAACACGGGAACTCACCAAGGTGCACGAGGAGGTGCGGACCGGGACCCTCGCAGATCTGGCGGGTTACTATCGGGAAGAGGCTCCCAAGGGCGAAATTACGGTGCTCGTTGCCAACAAGCCCGTGGAGCGCAACGTAGTGAACGAAGAGGTTATTCGGGCACGGGCGCGCGAATTGTTGGCGCAGGGCGAGAGTCGTCGCGACGTGGCGACCCGGTTGGCAAGCGAGTTGCGGGTATCCCGGAAGGAGACCTATCGGGTGGTCACTGCGCTATGAGGGCAATCGCATTGGGCGTCGTGCTCATGGGCACGGCGTGGCTCACTCCGTTGCCGGTCCTGGCGCAGGCCGCTCGACCAACGCTCACCATCGGCAGACTCCACTATGACGGTGGGGGCGATTGGTACGCCAATCCGTCCAGCCTCCCCAATCTGCTCAGAGAGATCTCGAGGCGCACGTCCCTTCAGGTCACGGCCCGGGAGCGGGTGGTGACCATTACGGGACCCGATCTGTGGGACGTCCCGTACGTGTACATGACCGGGCACGGGAACGTGTTGTTCTCGGACGAGGAGGTCTCGATTCTGAGGCAGTATCTCGAGAACGGCGGTTTTCTCCATGCCGATGACAATTACGGGATGGACGAGTCGTTCCGCCGCGAGATCGCCCGGGTGTTTCCCGACAGGCCTCTCGTCGAGGTTCCGCTGGAGCATCCCGTCTATAGTCTCGTGTACGACCTGCGGCAGGGTACGCCCAAGATCCACGAACACGATGGTGAACCGGCACAGGGATTTGGCATCTTCGTCGACGACCGGCTCGCCGTGTTCTATTCGTACCAAACCGACCTCGGGGACGGGTGGGAGGATGCCGACGTGCACGGTGATCCGGACGACGTGAGAGAGTTGGCGTTCCAGATGGGGGTAAACCTGTACGTGCTCTCGATGGTCGCAGGCCGATGACCCAGACCCGCAGATGGCTCGAAGCGTGGCGCGGCGAAATCACGCGTCGGGAATTCGGTGCTACGCTGATGACCACCGGCGGCGCCACGTTGGTGGCGTTGGCGATCGGCGTGGGTCTCGGACGCGTGGGGGTCTATCAGATCGTTCCACTCTCGGTGCTACTGGCGTGGAGTGGTGCGGTCGTGGTGCTGGTGTGGGGCGTGCGCCGCTATCGGCGGCGGTTGCGCACGGCCGAGGTGCATCATCTCGCGGGAGACGTGGAGGTCCTGGGGGGTCTCCGGCGGGGTTGGGTGGAAGGCCTGTTGGACGATGAGGGAGGCGGGAGCCGGATGCTGTTCGACGTGGCGGACCAGCAGGCGTCTTCCTGGTTGGATCGGCACGGTCGCGACGCCGTGGCGCCGGTGCGCCGCGCCGGGGTTCGGTCGCTGCAACTCAGTGCGCTGGCCGGTGTTCTCGGTGTCGTGCTCTTCACGTTGTCGGGACCCGCCTCAGGAGGGGGGAAGACCTTCTGGACCCCCATTTCCGTGATCAATGCGGCCCGTGGCGCGGTGGTGATCACCCTCGATCGGGAAGAGGTCGACCGGGGAGACAGCGTGACGGTTTCGATCACGGCAATGGGTCGGCGCACGGCGACGCTCTGGACCCGGGCGCCCGGCGAATCGTGGAGCACGACGCCGATCTCGCTGGATAGTGTGGGGCGGGCGACTGCCACCGTGGGGCCGCTGGACAGCGATCGCTTCTTCCGCGCGGTGAGTGGTCGGAGGGCGTCGGAGACGGTGCGGGTGCGCGTGGCGTTTCCGGCCTTTCTCAGCGACCTGGTGCTCTCCGCCGCGTTCCCCGCGTATCTGGAGCGCCCGGATGCGCCGCTCTATCCCGGTGACAGCGTGTTTCTGCCCGTGGGCACGCGCCTCCAAGTGCAGGGTCGAGCCACCGTGCCCATTCGTTCGGCGGCGTGGAGCGTCGCGGCCGTCGACACGGTGCCGCTGAACGTCGAGGGGAGTGAGTTCTCCGGTCGCGCCACCGTGCGCCGCGGCGGCGACTGGGAAATCGTCGTGGCCCTCGACGGGGGGCGCGCCCTCGAGGACGCCAACCCGGTCCTCCATGTCGTGGCGGTTCCGGATAGTGCCCCGGAGATCACGGTCCCGGTGCCGGGCATCGACACCACCGTCGCGCCCACGCTACGTCAGCTCCTGGTGGTGGACGCTCGCGACGACCATATGCTCACGCGGATCGAGATCACCACGCGGCGTGCCGGCCGGGTGGGGGACGATGGTGCCACAGAGACCGACACGATTCCGCTACCGGTCGGCGGAACCGACCGCGCCGTGCTCCAGTGGGTCCTCGATCTCAACGACCGGGGATTCAACTCCGGGGATACCGCGTACTACCACCTCAGGGCGGTGGACAACGCGCCCAACGCGCAGGAGGCGGAAACGCGGGAGTATGCGCTGTACCTCCCGTCCCTCAGTGACATGCGCCAGGCGGTACGGGACGCGGCGGGGAATCTCGTGGCCGACACCGACTCGCTGTTGCAGGCGCAGCAAGACCTCGCGGAGGAAACGCGCAACCTTGCGGCCGAGGGCGACCGGCGTAGCGATGACGCGCCCGGTGAAGAAGACGACCGCATGGACTTCCGTTCGGCCGAAGAGGCGGCGGAGGTCGCGGAGGAGCAGCAGCAGCTCGTCGATCGAGCCGAGGAGCTGGCGCAGCAGTTGCAGGAGTTGGCCGAGTCGGGATGGGACGCGGGAATCACCGATCCCGAATGGCACAAGCGATTGGCGGAACTCCAGGAAATGCTGGAGCAAGCCGTCACGCCGGAGATGCAGCAGACGTTGGAGGAATTGCAGCAGGCGTTGGAGCAGCTCGATGCCGAGGCGGTCCAGGAACTCCTCGAGCAGCTCGCCGCAGCCCAAGAGCAGTTGCAGGAACAGCTGGAGCGGAGCCGTGAGCTCTTCGAGCGCGCGGCCCTCGAGGGGCAGATGTCCACCCTGGCCGACGACGCGGATGAGTTGGCGGATCGGCAGGAACAGTGGAACGAGGAGGTGGGAGAGGGACAGACATCGGATTCGACCCTTGCGGCGGACGAGGAGGCCCTCGCCGCCGAGGCCCAACGACTGGAGGACCAGCTCGAGCAACTCCAACAGGCCCTCGCCCAGGCGCAGCAAGGCGGAGAGCAGGTCCAAGAGTCACAAGAGCGCACCCAGCAGGCCGGCGAGCAGATGCAGCAGGCGGCCCAGCAGGCATCCGAAGGGCAGCAACAGCAGGCCCAACAGTCAGGCGAGAGCGCCAGTCAGAATCTCGAGTCCGCGGGGAGCGAGCTGCGAGAGCAGCTGGAACAGATGCGACAGGATTGGCGTGAGGAAGTGATGGGGATGATGGATGCGGCTCTCACCGAGACGGCCGATCTGGCGGAGCGGCAGGAGTCGGTGTCCCAGCGTCTCCAGCGAGGAGAGTCGGGTGGAAACGTGCGGGGCGACCAGGCCGCCATTCGGGAGGGTGTCGACCGGGTCGTCGAGCGCCTGCAGAACGCGGCTGGGAAGAATGCCCTCGTGTCTCCGGAGCTGAGCACGGCGCTGGGACTGTCCAGGCTGAAGATGACGGAGGCGCTCCAGGAGCTGCAGGAAGCGATGCCCAACACGCGCCAGGCCGGCGATCGGGCTGGTGAGGCCGTGGATGGCCTGAACGAGGTGGCCTATGCACTGCTCCGCAACCGGGGCAACGTGGAGGGTTCGGAGTCCGGTTCGGGGATGGCCGAGGCCATGGAGCAGATGGCGCAGATGGCGCAGGAGCAGCAATCCATGGCGTCGGAGTCCGGGCAGATGCTGCCGATGATGGCCCAGGGGCAGCAGGAAATGCTGCAGCAGCTCCAGGAACTGGCCGAGCGTCAGCGCCAGCTGGGTGAAGAGCTGGAGCGCATGGACGCGGAAGGTGCCTCGAATGCCGCCGAGGAGCTCGCCGAAGAAGCGCTGGAATTGGCCCGTGAGCTGGAAGCGGGAGCGCTCGACCGGGAAACCGTCGAGCGACAGGAACAGCTCTTCCGCCGACTCCTCGACGCCGGGCGAACGCTCCGCAGCGACGAGGAGGATGAGCGCGAGGAGCGCCAGAGTGAGACCGGCGATCAAACCAACCTCCGCGTGCCTCCCGAGTTGTTGGGGCCCACCGGACCCGAGGCGCGCTACCCGTACCCCAAGTGGGAGCAACTGCGCCGCTTTACCCCCGAAGAGCGGCGCCTGATTCTCGACTATTTCCGGAGGCTGAATGCGGAACGCCGCCGCTAGCAGTCTGAGCGCGGTCTTCGTCTTCACGCTTCTCCTGACGCCGACAGTGCTCCTCGCCCAGCGGGGCCAGTCGACGGAACTCGGCGAAGCGTTCGAGCTCGAGCGCCGCGGGCGGTACGAAGTTGCGGCCCAGCGATACCGCGACATCCTGGATAGGAGCCCCACCAATCTCTCGGCGCTGTTGGGTCTGGAGCGAGTGCTTCCGCCCATCGACCAGCTGGATTCGATCCTGCCGTACATCGACTCGGCACTCGTCCTGCAACCGGAGCACGGGTCGGTCCGGTCGCTGCAGCTCCGGGTGTTTGCCAAGCTCGACCAACCCGTTTCTCTCACCGAGGCGGCCCGGGCGTGGACGCTGGCGATGCCGCAGAGCGTTGACCCCTACAAGGAGTGGGCTGCGGCGCTGAAGCAGATGGGGGATGTGGAGGGAGCGCGTCGGGTGCTGGAGCAGGGAATCCTCCACGTCGGGGCGTCGGCGTTGGCGCAGGACATGGCCGAGCTGGCGGTGCTCGATGCGGATTGGGTCGCGGCGGCCGAGTACTGGCGCCACGCCACCCGGGCGAATCCGGGGTTGTTGGGTGCCGCGGTCACCAACCTGGCCCCGGCCCCGCTGGATTCCCGGGAGTCGATCGTGGCCATGCTCACAGACGACGACCGCGACCGCGGGAGCGGGCGGTTGGCCGCCGATCTCCTCGTATCGTGGAACCGCCCGGAGGAGGGGTGGGTGGTGCTGGACCGGTCGCTGCCCCGAAACGCCCAGGACGCCGTGCCGCTGTTGCGCCGCTTTGCCGACCGTGCCAGCCTCGTCCGGTCACCGCAAGGGTCGCGGGCTCGGGGAATGGCCCTCGAGCGCCTGGCCCAGCTCTCGGTGGGGTCGGCGGCCCAGCAGGCACGGATCGATGCGGCGAGCGCGTATGCCGACGCCGGCGAGCGCGATGCCGTGGAGCGCATGCTCCAGCAGATTGCCGCCGGGGAAGGTGCCGGGCGTGGATCCCGAGCGGCTGCCATCGCGACGCTGATCTCCGTGACGGCGCAATCGGGACGAGTGGAAGAAGCCGAGGCCCGGCTCCGGGAGTGGGAGGATCGCCTCACCGTTGACGATGCTGCGGCGTTGCGGCGCCAACTGGCGTGGGGATGGGTGAAACAGGGCGAGTTGGACCGGGCCGAAGGGGTCTTGGGTGACGACTCTACCGTGGTGGTGCTCGCGACCCGGGGATGGATCGCCCTGTACCGGGGTGACCTGCTGGGGGCGATCGGCTTGTTCCAGAGCGCGGGTCCTCGGTCCGGGACGCGGCAAGAAGTCACGCAGCGCACGGCGGTTCTGGCGTTGATCCAGAGCGTCGAGCCGGATTCGGTGCCGGTCCTCGGCAGCGCCCTCATGCAACTCGCTCGTGGCGACACGACCGCGGCGTTGCAGGGGTTGGCCGAAGCGGCGACGATCCTGCCGCCCCGGGGAGGGCGCGCCGGTGTCCTGGCGTATGGGGGCCGTCTGGCCGTGGAGCAACAGGAGTACGAGCAAGCCGAGCTCTTCCTGCTCGCCGCCACCGCCGCCGATCCCGAGTCGGCGTCCGCGCCTGCGGCCCAGTACCATTTGGCACGGGCGTACGACGAGCAGGGACGGCAGGCCGAGGCCCGCGACTGTCTCGAAAACCTTATACTCCAGTATCCCGAGAGTGCGGTCGTGCCCTTGGCGCGACGAATGTTGGATCGTTTGAGGGGAGCGGTGCCGGTGCGATGAAGCGTCGTGAATTTGTGGAAACGGTGGGGGGTGTTGCCGCGGTTGCGGGGCTGGGGGCGTTCGGTGGTCTCCGGTCGCGGGAAGCGACTTGGATGCTCATCCCAATGGACGACGCGCAGTCGAACCATCTGAAGGCGTACGGGGTCACCTTCCGCGCGCTGCAACGGGGTGGCAAGGCCGAGTGGCTGCTGAACTTTCGCAGCGGCAGCTTTCTGTTTCCCCTCGACGCAGCGACGCAACGTGACGCCTCGCTGCAGGGTGTCTCGACGGTCCAGCTCACCGACGCCGACGTCGTCAACGTGCGGGGCACCATCGCGGCGAACAACATGGACGCGGTGCCGCTGGAGAAGGCTCCCAAGGTCGCGGTGTACGTGCCGCCCAACAACGCACCGTGGGACGATGCCGTCCGAATGGCCCTCGAGTACGCCGGCGTGGAGTACGAACGGATCTGGGATGAGGAGGTTGTCAGTGGTGGGTTGGAAGATTACGAGTGGCTGCATCTCCACCACGAAGACTTCACGGGGCAATACTCCAAGTTCTACCTGACCTATAGCGGAACGCCGTGGCTCACCGAGATGGTGCAGCGCAATCAGCTCATGGCGCGCACGCTCGGCTTTGCGTCCGTCCCGGAGCTCAAGAAGGCCGTCGCCCGGGGCATTCGCAACTACGTGGACGATGGTGGCTTCCTCTTCGCGATGTGCACGGCGACGGAAACGCTGGAGATCGCGTTGGCCGCGGACAGTGTGGATGTGGCCGCCCGGTATGCGGATGGGACCCCCATGGACCCCGACGCCTCCAACAAGTTGCGGTGGGATCGGACGATGGCGTTCGACCGCGTGCGGCTGGAGCAGTCACCCATGACGGCGAGCTTTTCCGACGTGGACGGTCATCAGGTGAACAACGCCGCCAAGCGGCAGCCGCTGGGAACGTTCAAGCTGTTCAACTTTGCCGCCAAGATCGACCCGGTGCCCACCATGCTCGTCCAGTGTCACCGGTCCATCATCTCCGACTACTATGGGCTTACCACATCCTTCGTCCGCGAGCGACTCAAGCCGGGCGCGACCGTGCTTGCCGACGAGGAGGGTGCACCCTGGGTGAAGTACGTTCACGGAGAGTACGGCGCGGGGACGTGGACGTTCTTCGGCGGGCACGATCCCGAAGATCCGCAACACCGCATCGGCGATCCCCCCACGGATCTTTCCCTGCATCCCAACTCGCCCGGATACCGGTTGATTCTCAATAACGTGCTCTTCCCGGCGGCCAAGAAGCGTGAGCTGAAGACGTGAGCCGTTTCCACCCCGCGGTCAGCGAGTCTCTTCGTCGTGAGATTGCCGCTGCCGGGGGCCGCGAGGTTTCGTTCGTCGCCGAGGTGGATGCCGAGGGGACCCTAGTGGCGGCGCGGCCCGTCGCCCGGGGAACCGTCGACGCGGTGTTGGCGCTGCCCGGAGTCGCAAGCCGTGGCGAGATGCTGGTGCACAACCACCCCAGCGGGAGCCTCGAACCCTCACAGGCCGACCTCACCGTAGCAGCCCGGTTGCACGACGCAGGCATAGGGTTCGGCATCATCGACAACGAGGCCACGGCGATCTACGTGGTGGTGGAGGTGCCGAAGGCGCCGTCGTACGAGGTGCTGGACGCTCCGGCGGTGGCCGATCTGCTCGGTCGGGACGGGCCCATCGCCGGCGTCCTCGGGCAATTCGAAGACCGGCCGAGCCAGCGGGACATGGCGGCGTACGTGGCGGACACCTACAACGACGGGGGCGTGTCGATCCTGGAAGCCGGCACCGGCGTCGGCAAATCCTTTGCGTATCTCATCCCTGCCATCGAGTGGGCCCGGGCCAACAACGAGCGTACCATCGTGTCCACTAACACGATCAATCTGCAGGAGCAGCTCGTCGGGAAGGATCTCCCCCTGCTGGTGCAGGCCGAGGCCGACCGGGGCCGGCCGCCCACCTTCGCGCTCCTCAAGGGGTGGCGCAACTACATCTGTCTGGAGCGGCTGTCCTACGCGGCCAAGGGGCAGGGCTCGCTCCTCGAAGACGATCGAACCGGCGAGCTCGAAACGCTCATCGAGTGGTCGGAGCACACTGCCGACGGCTCCCTCGCCGATCTCCTGGACCAGCCGTCGTCGGAGGTGTGGGACGAAGTCGCGGCGGAAGCCGATCTCTGCGCCCGGCTCGAGTGTCCCCACTTCGACGGCTGCTTCGTCTTTCGCGCCAGCCGCCGCGCATCCGAGGCGGACGTCGTTGTGGTGAACCATCATCTTCTGGCGTCCGACCTCGCCATCCGGCGGAACACCGACAATTGGCAGGACAAGGCGGTGCTTCCCCCGTACAAGCGCTTGATCCTGGACGAGGCCCACCACCTGGAGGACACGGCGGCCCAACACCTGGGGCACCAGGTCACGTGGTTCGGCGTGATCCGCCTGCTGGGACGCCTCGAGCGGAACGGCAAGGGACTGATCCCCAGCTTGATCGCCGAGCTGCGCCGGCGGGAGGACCCGCTGAGTGAAGCGTCCGTCGAGTTGGTGCGCTCCGACTTGCTGCCGTCGTTGCAGACCGCACGGACCCACGCGCAACGGGTGTTCGGCCTGCTGGCGGACCTGTTGGCCGACCGACGGGAACAGGTGGTGCGGCTGACGGACGAGTTCGGGCAGGACCCGATCTGGGAGCAGGGATTGGGCGCGGCCCTCGACAATTTCGTCCTCGTGCTGCAAAAGCTGCGGGACGGGGTGGAGACGGTGGCCGATCGGCTGGAGCTGGACGAGAAGCCCGACAGCCGCACCCAACTCCTCAAGGAGTTGTGGGGCGTCGTGCGTCGCCTCACCGCCGTGTTGGACGGCATGCTCTTCACGCTGCGGCCCCAGGCCGGCGCGGCCACGGTGCGGTGGATCGAACAGCGCGGCAGGAAACCCACGGGTCCCCTCCCGTTTCCCATCGGCCTGTCCACGGTCCCCCTCGACCTGGCGCCGATCCTCAAGGAGGCGCTCTTCGACCGGGTGGACAGCGTGATCCTCACGAGCGCCACCCTCGCCACCGGCGGCGACTTCGATTTCATCAAGAGCCGTGTCGGCCTGTCCTTGCCGCCCACGCGCATACGGTTTGAGGAGATCCTCACGTCGCCCTTCGACTTCGGCGAGCAGTGTCTCTTCGGTGTCCCCTCCGATCACCCGGAACCCCGGCGCGGCGAGGGAGGGCACGACCACGCGGTGGCCACCACCATCGTGGAGCTGGCCCACGCGGCGGATGGCGGCATGTTCGTGCTGTTCACCAGCCACGCCGCCCTGAGGCGCACCGCCCAACTCGTGCGCCAGCAGATCGGCAGTCGCTGGCCGTTGATGGTGCAGGGGGAAGGGCAACGGGACCGGCTCCTCCGGCGGTTTCGGGAGGCCGGATCGGCTATTCTCTTTGGGACAGACAGTTTCTGGGAGGGTGTCGACGTGCCGGGGC
>JBDHHA010000030.1:0-32525 GCA_039589615.1 Gemmatimonadota bacterium | reverse complement strand
CGTGCGCGTGCTGGTTGGGATCATGCCTCCCGACTCGCCGCGCGTTCAGGAAATCGGTGTCGACCCCTGGGTGTGGGCGTTCGCACTGGCCATTTCGGTACTGACGGGAGTGATTTTTGGGACGCTCCCGGCTGTGCTGAGCTCCAGATCAATCTCGGTCACTTCTCTCAAGGAGGGCACCAGGGGCTCGAGGGGAGTCGGGCATCGTCGTTCACGGACTGCTGGTTGCGGAAGTTGCGTTGGCGCTCGTGCTCTCCGTCGGGGCAGGCTTGCTCATCCGCAGCTTCCGGCAGATGGTGAATGTCGATCCCGGATTCGAGCCGGCCGGGGTCCTGACGTTCAACGTGGCTGCCAGGTGGCAGGACTACCCGATGGACCAGCGAGCGGCCTTCTATCGCGACGTGACGGAGCGACTGGAGGGTTTCCCAGGGGTGGAGCGTGCGGCAGCAGGTACGGCGATGCCGCTCAGTGGAGGGTTTCGAGCGTCATTCACCATCGAGGGACAGCCTGAACCAGAACGAGGAACGTCGCCCGTCACGAGATACCTCTCGGTCACGCCTGGGTATTTCGAGACCTTGGGAATTTCCCTCAGAAGTGGGCGGGTGTTCACCGAGTCGGATCGGCGCGACGCGCCCGGCGTGGTTCTCGTCAACGAGGCAGCCGCCCGCGCGTTCTGGCCCGACGAGGATCCCATCGGACAGCGCATCAGGCCCGACGTGGACATCACCGACGCGGATCCGGATGTACTGGAAGTCGTGGGAATCGTGGGCGACGTCACGGACCTGACACTCGACGCCGAAGCCGGTCCGTGTATCTACGTCCCGTATCAACAACAGACGTGGCCGTACATGTCTTTTGCGCTGCGCGCTACAGTCGATCCGGTGAGCCTCGTCGACGCCGTGCGACGAGAGATCGGTCCCATGACGCGAGAGCCGTTATTCGCTATTCACGCCCTGGACCGCAACCTCGATCGGTCGGTGGTTGCGCGGCGGTTCCCGATGGCAGTGCTCGCGGTCTACGCGACGATGGCTTTGGTGCTTGCCGCGGCAGGCATCTACGGCGTGCTCTCGTACTCCGTCGCGCAACGCCGGTTCGAACTCGGTGTGCGCATGGTGTTGGGCGCACAGCGTGAGGGTCTCGTGGGGATGGTGCTCAAGCAGGCCATGGGCTTGGTGACGCTGGGAGTAGGAATTGGCTTGGTCGCCACTTTGGCAGTGACACGCCTCATGCAGAGTATGCTCTTCGGCGTCACGCACACGGATCCGATCACGATTGGAGGGGTCGTGCTGCTGCTCTCGGTGGTGGCGCTCGCAGCGTGTTACGGGCCCACCCGGAGAGCGGCAAGCGTGGATCCGGTGGAATCGTTGCGCAGCGAGTGAGAACCCGGAAGTGTGTGAATGGCGCGGTGATGTGCAAGGAGTGGTGAGGCAAGAGGCTGTCCTGCTGACGCTGATCGTTTCACTGATCATGGTTCGCACTGCCCCACAGGTTGTGTGCGTCGCTGAAGGGTTGGACCGTTCCCCAATTCTCCTGAGAGGCGACTATCTTGGTCAGGACGCGCCCGCCTCAATACCAACCCTGTTTGCTCCCGGTGTGATATCGACCTGCAAGGAACACAGTGCAGCCTTGTTCACACCTGACGGCGAGGAACTGTATTTCGGGAGGATGTTCCCCGCGGCGATCTACTTCATGAAGCAGGTGGATGGTGAGTGGACGATCCCAAGAGTCGTGTCGTTCTCCGGCGAATTCATAGACCTCTATCCCCATTTATCGCCGGATGGGGAACGGATCGTCTTTTCGTCGAATAGGCCGGTTCGCGAGGGCGGTGCACCCTTGGCAGGGCCACGGCTTCATCTATGGATGGTTGAAAGAGCAGAGACTGGCTGGTCCGAACCCAGACACCTGGGTCCTGTGGTCAATTCAGGAGTCCGTCAGGGTAGTTCTGCGGTCACACGGGATGGAACCCTCTATTTCAATCGTCGGGACTCATCACATCCCGGCAATTCGACGGACATCTTTAGATCGCGACCGACTGATGGGGAGTATATGACGGTCGAGAATGTGGGTCATGTCATCAACAGCAATTCCCCTGACCACTCGCCCTACGTGGCACCCGATGAGAGTTACATCATCTTCTCATCGTTCCGCGGTGGCTATGGCAAGAGCGACTTGTTCATCAGCTTCAAGAGGAGCGACGGATTGTGGTCGCAACCACGGAACATGGGGGCAAGGATCAATTCGCCGGCGAAGGAGGAGTACCCTCATGTCACGCCTGATGGCAGGTATCTCTTTTTCAATAGCAACCGACCGTCGCCGCTGAATCGAAACGAGATTCCCGACGGCCCAGGGAACATCTACTGGGTCGATGCAGGTATCATTGCCGAGTTGAAGCCAGACGACTCGAATAGCCCGCCATGACAAGACGAGAACTCGAAGTGTTCGTTCTGGTGTCCATCGTCCTCGCCTGTACCGAATCGCCGAGTCACCTTCCAGTGGGGCCGGTGATACGTGATAGCGCTGGTGTCCGGATCGTCGGAAACAGCGCAGCAACCTGGACCGTCCCGTGGCGGATCGCTGAGGCGCCCTCGCTCACGATCGGCAGCATCGACGGCGATTCCACCCACGAGCTCTATGACGTAACCGGAGCATTGCGCCTTGACGACGGTCGGGTGGTCGTGGCGAACCACGGTACGAGAGAACTGCGGTTCTACGATCGGCTTGGCACCTACATGGGGAGCGCTGGTGGGCGGGGAGGTGGCCCCGGTGAGTTTGAGTCGCTCGAGTGGATTGCCCGCTTCGGTCCCGATTCGATCCTTGTGTTGGACGTCTGGGCGCACCGTGTTTCGTACTTCGATACCGCGGGTCGCTTCGGTCGCTCGGTTCAGTTGGAGCCAAGTGCGGAGATTCTTCTCCCGCGGCCGGTTGGTTTTTTTGCTGACGGAAGCCTGTTGGCAACGCACGGATTGTACCACCTGGGTGGGGAGCTTCCCATACGCTCGGAACGTGAAGAGGACGAGCTGTTCCGATACCGGCCGGACGGGGCGTCGGCCACCGTTGTCGGTTCTTTCCCGGGGCCCGAACGGGACATTGTGAGCCTGTCCGGCCCGGGCGGGGCGCCGCGCGTGGAGCGACGCGCGCGCCTGTTCGGCCGTGCCACGGGATTTGCGGCTGCCGGCCATCGATTCTACGTCGCCGACAACGCTACGTACGAGATCAGAGTGTACTCCACGGATCCCATCCAGTTGATGCTGTTGATCAGGAAGGAACACACTCCTCTCGTGGTGACCGACGCGGATGCGCGTGCGATGCGGGATTCCCTCTTGGCCTCGAGGAGTGGCCCTGCGCGCCGCATGATGCAGCGATCCTTCGAGAACCGTCCGCCCCTTCCGCCCGTGATGCCAGCGTATGCGCCGGACATCCATCTCGATCCAGATCTCAACTTGTGGGTACGGGAGTACACTCGTCCGGGGGAACGGCATGTGAGTTGGAGCATCTTCACGGACGCGGGAGTGTTTTTGGGAACGCTGAGTACGCCGTGGGGGCTCAAGATTCTAGACATCGGGCGTGACTACGTACTTGGCCTGCGCCGCGACGAATACGACGTCGAGTATGTGCAAATGCACAGGTTGATCAGAGGCTCCTGAGCTATCCTATTGTCCTTTAACGTCTTACAGTCGTTGCCCTTGACGATCTAGGTCAATGGTGCTAGCTTTGGCCTAGATCACTTAGGGGAACGTGATGCCTTCCGAAACCATCGAGCTGGTCCAGGGAACCCTGGAATTCCTGATCCTCAAGACGCTGAGCCGGGGCGACCCGATGCACGGGTTTCACCTGCTGCGTTGGATCCACGATACCACAGAGGGTGCCCTCTCCATCGAGGAGGGGAGCCTGTACCCGGCCTTGCACCGCATGGAGCGACGCAAGTGGATCGAGGGTCAGTGGGGCGTGTCGGAGAAAGGGCGCCGCGCCAAGTACTACCGCCTCACCAACGCCGGGCGCAAACAGCTCATCAGCCAACAAAAGCACTGGGACAATTACGTAACCGCAGTCGGGAAGATCGTTGCCACGGCCGAGGGGATGGCATGATCAGGCCGTGGGGAATCCATCGCCTCTTCCGGCTTGCCACGCGGAGACGGTCGGCGGCGCGTGTCGTAGAGCTGGAGCTGCGACATCACCTGGACGAGTGCGTGGATTTCCTCGTCGAGCAGGGAATGTCCGAGGGTCGGGCGCGGCGGGAGGCGCGGCGGCGGTTTGGCAGTATCGACGCTGTCCGCCGGACCTGCGAGGAAATCACACGTGACGTGGAGCAAGACGTGAGCCGGAGTGAAACATTCCATTCGATTGTTCAAGACCTTCGCTTCGCACTGCGCAGCTTTCAGAAATACCCGAGTTTCGCCGTCACGCTCGTCTTGACCCTTGGGCTCGGCATAGGTGCGAACACGGCCATCTTTACCGTGGTGGACGCCATTCTGTTGCGACCGCTGCCGTACGAGCGACCCGAGGAACTGGTGGACCTCAAGCCGATGACTCCCGAACAGTTCGTCGTGCAGTGGACGTCCATGGATTTGGGACGCGCGTGGGCCCGCGAAGCAGACTTCCTGGAAGACGTCGCCCTGCACCAGCAGATCTCCGTCGTGCGAAGCGACGGCGATCAACCGGTGGTGACCGCGGCCCAAGCCGTCACGTCCAGCTTGGCGCCGACCCTCGGCGTCGCGCCACTCGTGGGGCGTTGGATCGCACCGGAGGACCAACGCCCCGGCGCCACGCCGGTGGCGGTACTCAGTCATGCGCGGTGGCGTGAGTGGTTTACCGAAGATCGGGCGGCATTGGGCAGATCCATCGAGTTGAACCAGGTTCGCTACACCGTGATCGGCGTGATGCCGCCGGCGTTTCGCTTCCCACGTGTCGGGGCCTCGGACATGTGGATCGCCCTTCCCGATGACAATACGATCAACGGGATGGACATCGCCTCGGTGTCGGTCATCGGCCGGTTGCAGAAGGACGTCGGACTGGGCGAGGCACGGGAGAGGGCGACCCGACTGTCGGAGGGACTCGGTGTGATCGACTCCCGGTATCCCGATTGGACGCTTCACGTGAAGCCCCACGATGAGTGGCGGGCGAATCCCGATGTCCACCAGGCGCTCTGGACGCTGGCGGCCGCCGTCGTGCTCATGTGGCTCATCGCAGTGGGGAACGGCGTCAATCTCTTGTCGGTGCGCGCCGCGGCCCGAACAAGAGAGATCGCGTTGCGCATGTCGTTGGGAGCATCCCGCCTCCGGGTGCTCCGGCAACTGCTCACGGAGAGCTTCACGCTGGCACTGATGAGTGGCGTGCTGGCCATGGCTCTCGCGGCGGCAAGCCTGGCAGCGCTCACGGGGTTGATCCCCTCCAGCGTTGTCAGCCTTTCCGCGAACCAGATCGACATCGGAGACCGGGTCATCGGGTTCGCGTTTGTGCTGTCCGCACTCACCGGCTTGCTCGTGGGACTACTTCCGGCGCTCGGCCTGGTGCGGGCCCGGGGCTCCACGTCGGTGTCGGCGATGGACCTGCATCTCGCGTCGAGACCCGGTAAGACGGGCGTGCGTCGTTCGTTGATCGTCGCGGAAGTTGCCCTGTCGATGACGCTGCTGGCTGGAACCGGGTTGGTGATCAACAGTTTCAATCGTCTGCTCCGGGTGGAGCCGGGGTTCGAAGAGGAGAACCTGATCTACATATCCTTGTCACTTCCCGGGTACTCGTACGAGTCGACGGCCGCTCGAGAGGATTTCTTCGAACGCGCGGAGCAGCGCCTCGAGGCCGTGCCAGGGGTGCAGGGCGTAACTGTGGCCGACGGCCTCCCCCCGAGTACCTCGTTCACTTTTGGGGTCGAGGTTGTTGCAGAAGGTGAAGCGGCGCCAGAAGCCGGCCAGCCTTTTTGGATCCCTTTCTCGAACGTGCGGCCGGACTATTTCGAGCTCCTGGGGATTCCCTTGGTGGCAGGGCGCACCTTTGATGCTACCGACGACGCCAACACCCGCACGGTCATCATCGACGTGGATATGGCGGAGTTTCTGTGGGGCTCCCGCAGTCCACTTGGAAAGCGATTCCGCATCGAAGAGGATGCTGACTGGTACACCGTGGTGGGCGTGGTCGGGGACGTGAAGCTGATGGGATTGGACGACAGGAGGGGCACGTACGAGGTCTATCGTCCTCTCACCGACATTCGCGGATACATGTCGTTGGCGGTCCGGACCTCCCTCGATCCTGAGCAGGTGATGCCGCCGATCCGCGCCGCCGTGTGGGAGTTGGATGCGGACCAACCCATCACACGTCTCGAGACCGCGACGGATGCCATGGCAGAGTCGGTGGACGGGCCGCGGTTCCTGGTCACGCTGCTGACGATTGCCGCAGGTATCGCCCTCGCCCTGGTGGCCATCGGCGTATATGGCGTGCTGTCGTTCGCCGTCACCCAGCGCACCCGGGAACTCGGAGTGCGAGTTGCCCTCGGCGCACAAACAAGTGCCCTGCAGCACATGGTGTTGCGTGACGGACTGCTCCTCACGGGCGTCGGCGTGGCGATCGGACTCGGTGGAGCCGTGGGCCTGTCGCGCGTGATTCGGAGCCTGCTCTTCAACGTGGAGCCCACGGATCCGGCCACGCTGATGGTCGTGGCGGGCGTCATGATGGCCACGGCGATGGTGGCGTGTTACTTCCCAGCGCGCCGAGCGACCAAGGTGGACCCGATGGTGGTCCTCAGAGCGGAGTAGCGCGAGGCGGCATTACGCTTCTCCGAAGTGTGCGTGCTTCCTCACCCCCAGGGCCATCGCCAGGGGAATCACTCCCAGGAGCAACGGGAAGTAACTCGACCCGGGGATGCTGAAATCCCAGAGGAACATCCAGTCGATGGCAAATACGAGAGTCGGGACCACCGCCACGACGACCCCCACCAGGATGATGCTCATCCCGGAATCCTGGAGTCTGTCGCGGGGCGTCTTCACTGCGGTGTGCCCCAGGGCCACGACGGCGAGAACGGAATACCCCAGCATCAGCAGACTGTAGAACATCCCGAACGAGTGGTAGAACCTGGGGTGGAAGATCAGCTCCAGGCCCAAACAGATGAGAAGCACGGCCCAGGCACCGAAGATGGCTCCCGTGGCAATGCGACTCTCGCCGATCCGCTTCGGCTGGGGGAAGAGGAGAAAGAAGCGGAGCAGGAGCAGTGTCCACAGGACCATGGCGGCGATGGTGATGTGGTCCCTGACACCGTTCCACGACCCGAGCTCGGGCCCCGGCAGTGCCGCGGCCAGAGCCAGGCCAATGTATGCGAGACGTATGGCGTGAGGATTCCCAACCGTGAAGAACGCCCAGAGCCCGAACCCCAGAAAGGAGAGCATGATCGCCGCCCCGCTCAACCGCATCTGCAGGTTGCCGGATGAACGCTCGCGGTACACGATGTCGCCGGAGACAAACGCGCCTTCCCGCACCACGACCATCGCCAGGGACTCGCCGGGCCGCCGTGACAGGGATCGGGGCCACCGGGAATACATGCCCAGTTCCGTCACCGGGATTCCCTCGACGGTGACCACGCTGTCCCCGACCTGAAACCCTGCCTCGTCTAGTGGGCCGCCTTCGGGTGCGTAACGGATGGTATAGTCGGGCTCGAAGAGGGCGTCGGTGTATCCGGCGTCCCTTCCACTGAAGAGGCCCACAGTTCCCCATGTGAGAATCGCCGCTGCGGCCGCGGCAACCCACATCCGATGACGCTTGGATGTCACGCCCATCCGGTGTCTCCTTCTGTTGGTGACGAGCCAGGCGCGACTAGGGCTCGGGTTTGCGGTTCAATCGTATCGCAGTGCCTGTACCGGGCTCACCTTGCTTGCTCGGCGGGCGGGCACAAAGGCGGCGAGCAAAGCAACGCCGCACAGCAACAGCGGTACGCTGACGAGGGTGATCGGATCGCGAGGCTGCACCCCCACGAGAAACCAGCTGAGCAACTGAGCAAGAAACCACGCGGCGACGAGGCCGGTTGCTACGCCCACCAACACCACGCCCATTGCGCCGCGCACGACCATCCCGACAACGGCGCCGGTGTTTGCCCCCAGCGCCATGCGAATGCCAACCTCTTGGGTGCGTCGCGAGACGGCGAAGCTCACCACACCATACAGGCCGATGATGGCCAAGGTCAGAGCCATGACGCCAAAGACGCCGAGCAGTCCGGCCGCAAGCCTGGATGGAAAGAGCACTAGGGAGAGCTGCTCGCCCATTGTGGTTTCCGCGAGGATCACGAGATCGTCGTCCACGGCGCGGACCACGTCCCGCAGCGTAGCTGCGAGTTCCCTAGGAGTGGCCAGGCCACGGGCGATCAACCTCACATTGGTCACCGGTGTCTGGGCGTAGGAGAGGTAGAACAGAGGCTGTGGGTCTTCGTCCGGCCGCTCGATCTTCACGTCGCGGGCCACGCCCACCACTCTGTGCACGCGATTCGACCCGAGGGTGATGACCTCTCGGCCCAACGGGTCGGCGCCGGGCCAGAAACGTCGAGCCGCAGTCTCGCTCACGACCACAACCGGCTCGGTGCCGTCTCGGTCAAAAGTGGTGATGCCGCGGCCGGCCACCAGAGCGATGCCCATGGCGTCGAAGAACTCCGAATCGATCGAGTAATAGACCACACGGTGACCGTGCCGTCCCTCGGGAGGGTCGACACCGGGAACGACGTAATCGGCTCGCCAGGTACCCACGCTGAGAGGGATGCCGTTGGACAGGCCAACGCCTGCAACACCTGGGAGTGAGCGTGCCTCTTCCGCCAGCCGTTCGGTTGTGGAGGTCCACTCGTGCCGAGGCAATCCGCTTGCACCCAGATCCACCCATACGATTCCCCCGTCCTCCGTGGTGAATCCCGGGTCGACGTCATTGGCTACTTGGAGAGTTCGGATGAACAATCCCCCGCCCACCAAAAGCACGATGGAGATGGCGATCTGCAGAGCGACCAGTCCGCTGTGCAGGCCGAGTCCGCCAGTTCTGCCGGTTACCGCTTCATCCTTCAACGTCGACGCGACGTCCGGTTTCGTGGTCTTGATCGCCGGTGCCAGCCCCGCAAGGACGCCCGCAGCCGTCGCGACGGCGATGGTGAAGATGAGCACGGTGCCGTCGATTCTGTGGTCCACGGTGATGGGGAAGTATGTGGGAGGGACGAACCCGGTGAGCAGGTTCAATCCCCACTGGGCGACGCCCAGGCCCACCGCACTGCCGATGATTCCCAGCAGAACCGTCTCGGTCAGGAGCTGTGTGACTAGGCGCCCGCGCCGTGCACCGAGTGCGAGGCGCACGGCGATCTCCCTCTTTCTGTCTGTGCCTCGGGCAAGCAAGAACCCCGCCAGGTTCGTGCAAGTGAGCAGGAGAACGAGGCCTACCATGGTCATCAGCAACGTAGCCACGTAGGCGAGTCCGGCGTCAACGTCGGGTTGAAGCTGGACGTCCGGCGTGGGAACGACGTTGAAGGATCGGGTCTCGTACGTTTCGGGGTGGTTGACTTTCAGCTGTTGAGAAAGTCCGGCTACTTGGGCCCGGGCGTGCTCCACGCGAACGGCACGCCGCAGGCGCGCGATGATCTTGATGCCCCGCACCCGACGATCCGAGTACAAACCCGGCTCCTCGTCCCCGGCTAGAGAGGCGGTCATCAGCATCGGCACGAACACATCGGTTCTGACACCTGGTACGAATAGGCTCTCGAACTGTTCGGGCATCACACCGACGATGGTAAACGGCCGCCCGGCGAGATCGACGGTTTGTCCGAGAATTGTCGAGTCGCCGGCGTACACGCGCTGCCAATAGCCGTGACCCAGAATCACCACGGCGTGAGCACCGGGGACTACGTCTTCTTCTGGGAGGAATGTTCGCCCCAAGGCCGCCCTGATCCCCAGCAAGGGGAAGAGGTTATGGGTGACCGGTTCCACCATGACGGGAAAGGTCTCGTCACCAATCCTTACCCGTCCTGTTCGGCCTGCGAACGCACCTACCTCCACAAAGAGATCTTCTAGTGAACGCAGGTCGATGAGATCTTGGTACGAAGAGTTGCCGTAGTCGGACCCATTCTCGGTGCGGGTGTAGATGTGCACGAGTTCTTCCGGTGCCTCGTAAGGACGGCTTCGGATGAGCACGGCGTTCACCACCGAAAAAACCGCCGTGTTCGCTCCGATGCCGATGGCAAGCGAGATGACAGCAATGGCGGTGAAGCCTGGATGCTTGGCGAGTTGGCGGAGAGCGTATCGGAGATCCTGCAACACGGCGTGCAACGCCCGTTTGATCGCGCCTCGCCGGTACTTCCGCCTTGCGTCGCGCCCGCTCGGGGATGTCCGACGCGTGTTCCTACGACCATGGGTCACGGGCTCATCGCCCGTCTGCATGTTTTTTGGCGCACTGGTCCGCAACGCGCGACCCCACTCGCGTCGGGCTGCAACCAATAAGTTCATGATCTCGGCGATCCAGAAGATTGCAGCGGCGGCTCGCCCTTGTTCTTCCCGTACATCGGCGGCCCGCTCTTGCGCCATCAGTTTGATTTCCGGCCCGAACCGCCTGCGGAACGATGGCGGGCAGAGGTACAGCTCGAGCCCGAGTATCCAGCTCACGAACCGGCGGCGATGGGGCGTGCTCATTTCTGTGTCGACGACGTCGCCACCGCCGCCTGCGCGAACTGCACCAATGCGTGGAGGCGACGGGTCTCGGCTGCGAGAACCTCGCGGCCGAAGTCCGTGATCGAGTAATAACGGCGTCTCGGATCGGTCGATTCGTCGGCGGGTGGTTCGACCTCCCTGATGAGGCCCTCATCCAGCATCCGACCGATGGCGGAATAGAACGTCCCCGTACCCGGATTGAGCGGGTTGGCGGGGTTAGACTTGACCGCCTTGATCACCGCGTACCCGTGGAGATCCTGAGTCGCGAGTGCCAGCAGGATATGGAACGACAGGTGCGTGAGTGGGAGGGCCTGGGAGACGTCCTTGGATCGGTGCACGGCTGCCGTTCCTCTTAATAGATGAAGAGCATTGAAGGCGCGCCGCTGTACCGATGGTCAATATACCGATCATCGGTTGAATTGTCAACAGATCCCGATCAACCCGCCGGCCATGGCAATTGGGACCTACTCCTCCCGCAACGCCTCCACCGGGTCCACCCGCAACGCCTTCCGTGCCGGCAGATAGCAGGCACCGAGGCCCGCCGTGGCGAGCAACACTGCGACGCCGGCAAACGTGACGGGATCTGTCGGGGCAATGCCGAACAACAGCGTCGACATGAAGCGCGACAGCCCCACCGCCCCCGCGACACCGACGACGATCCCGATGATCACGGGACGCATTCCCTGGATCACGATCTGGCGCAGGACATTCCCATGACTGGCACCAAGGGCCACGCGCACGCCGATCTCATTGGTTCGGCGCGTCACGCTGTACGCGAGCACGCCGTAAATCCCGGCGAGGGCGAGGAGCATGGCGACGCCGGCGAAGATCCCGAGCAGGAGCATGTTGAACCGGTTCCCAGCCACCGAGTTGGTGACGAGGTCGTCCATGAGGGCAATGTTGGAGATGGGCAGGTTGGGATCGATCTCCCCAAGGACGGTTCTCAGCGTGGGAACGACCGCGGCCGGATCCCCTGCCGTATGCACCATGAACGTGACCGGCGTCCACCCGGCACCGTAGTAAGGGATGTAGACGACCAGGGTGGGGTCGGCTTGGGGCCCACGCTCCCGCATCCCACCCACCACGCCAATGATCTCGGCGATCCGTCCCGGGTCGGTCCACAGTGCGGCACGTCGACCTAGAGGATCCTCGCCGGGCCACAGCAGGTCGGCCAGTTGCTGGCTGATCACGGCCTGCCAGGGTTGGCCTATGCGATCTTGCTCGGTGAAGTTCCTGCCTCGAATGAGGGGGAGACCCATCGTACGGAAATAATCCGGCGTGACCATTCTCCAGTCGACCCACGTGACCGCGCTCTCATCGTCCATGCGCTCTGCTGTGGCGATGCCCATCCCGCTGCTGCCGCCGACGATGGGACGCATGTTCACCGCGCCGGCTGCATGCACCTGGGGGATCTCGCTGATTCGTCCGAGGAACCGGGACAGGAACTCCGTTCGCTGTTCGTTGCCGTAGGATCCCGGGAGGCTCACTTGAAAGCTCATGCGGTTGTTCGAATCGAATCCCGTGTCGACCTGCTGCAGCTCGTTGAAGCTGCGAATCAGGAGCCCGGCACCTACCAAGAGCATCAGGGAGAGAGCCGCTTCCGCGGCGACGAGTGCACTTCGGGTGCGATGCTGCCGCCGATTGCCAGTGACACCCCGGTCGCCGTCCCGCAGCATCGTCAGCAAATTACCGTATGGCATCTGGAGACCGGGCACGAGTCCGGTCACGACGCCGGTGGCCAATGCGGCGACCAACGTGAATCCCAACACCCAGTGGTTGATGCCGACCTCCGCCAGGCGTGGAATGCCGCCGGGGTTGAATGCTTGAACCAGCCGAATGCCCAACACAGACAGGCCAACGCCCGCCGCGGCGCCCACGAGCCCGAGCACGACGGATTCCGTCAGAATGCGGTTCGTCAATCGGCCCCGTGTCGCCCCAAGGGCCGCACACACCGCGGTCTCCCGTTGCCGGCCCGTGGCGCGTGCCAGCAGCAGGTTGGTGAGGTTCACGCACGCAATCAGCAGGAGGAATCCCACCGCACCCATCAACACCCAGAGGGCGACTCGGAGCTGCGAGCCGGCGATCCACTCCCTCGAGGGGCGCATCCGTACGCCCAAAACACCGTCTGAGTCCTGGAGGCCGATGCCGTCCGTGATGGCGCTCAAGTCGGCGAACGCGGCATCAACCGTCACGCCGGGATTCAACCGGCCCATCACGAACAAGCGGTGATCGCTCCGCCCCGTGTTCGACCCACGCACTAGCGGCACGTAGACGTCAGTCTGGCCCGGAAACGGGTTTCCCTCCGGGAGGACGCCGATCACGGTAAGGGGGATGTCGTTGAGGGTAATCGTCTGGCCCACCACGCTGGAATCTCCGCCGTAGCGCCTCATCCAGAATCCGTTACCCAAAAGGGCCACCCGGTTCTCACCCCCGGGTTGATCCTCGCCAGTAGCGAATCCCCGACCGATGACAGGCTCCACGCGTAACACCTGGAAGAACTCAGCAGAGACTCGTCTGCCCGCGAGCTGCTCGGGATACTCGAAACCCGTGAGGTTCACCGCCGCACCGGCCATCGCCGCCATTGTTTCGAACATTTCGTTCTGATCCCAGAGGTCCCAGAAGTTGGGGTGGGAGAACGACATGGAATTCCACCCGCGGTCGGGGTGGGTTTCGAGGATCTGGACGATCCGATCGGCCTCGTCGTACGGCAGCGGCCGCAGCAACACGGTCTGGACGACACTGAAGATCGTGGTGTTGGCGCCGATGCCGAGGGCTAGGGTGAGCACGGCGATGGCCGTGAAGCCCGGTGTCTTGATCAGACTGCGGGCGGCAAACCGGAGGTCCTGGATCAGGGTCATGATGTATGGGTCTTTCTTACGAGTGCGACGGCCCTGCTTGCGTGAAGCACTAGATGGAATTGAGCGGAAAACCTGTTGCCAGTACCACAGGTGCGCGCGAACGGCTCCCCTCTTTGGGAGGACATGGCGCTGAAATTCCTCGGCCAGGTCGCCAAGGATGTAGTCGCGTTGGCGTGGGGCGAGGAACACCCCAAGCATCACTGCCGCCAGCCCCGAACCACGTGGCCGGGTTCTCATCGCGGGATCTTGCCGTCGATGGTGACGCCGTCCCACATGCGCTCCATCACGTCACGGGCCCGGGCCAAAGCCACCATCCCGTCAGGCGTCGGCTCGAAATTCCGCCGGGCGCGGCCGCCTCGGACCGGGTCGGGGTCGCCGTGCCACGAGGAGACGTATCCCTTGGCCTCCAGGCGCTCGAGAGTAGCGTAGACCGAGCCGATGGTGACGCTCCGGCCGCTGGTGGATTCCAGCTCTCGCCGCACGGTCATGCCGTATCCCTCATTGCCGAGACGGACGAGGGCCAGGAGGACGAGCTGTTCGAACTCGGGGAGATCGCGTTTACCCATGGTGCATCCTGTGGTAGTGGGACCAAACCGGGTGTCCGGTACCCATTTCTACGGATGCGAAGAAATAAGGTTTCAGCGAGCCGCTGAATGGTTCTTCATGATTTGGTGAGAGGACGGCGGTTATTCCTGTCTCAGGGTCCTAACCGGATCGACCCGCGTCGCCCGCCGGGCGGGAACGTAACTCGCGGCCAGTGCGGCAACCGCCACCAGCAGGGCCACGATTGCCAAGGTCGGGACATCGGTGGGGCTCACCTCGTACAGCAGGCTTTCCGTCACTCGGACGGTAACGAGCGCCAGGCCTAAGCCGATGGCCACGCCCGTTCCTGCCATCAACAGGCCGCGTTGCATCACCGTGCCGAGCACGTTCTCCCTGCCGGCGCCGAGAGCAATTCGGATGCCGATTTCACGAGTTCGTTGCGTCACCGTGTAGGCCAGGACGCCGTACACGCCCAAGATGGCGAGGAGCGCCGCCACGCCGGCCAGAAAGCCAATGACGAGTATCGCAAAGCGCGAACGCGCGACGGCCGTCGACGCGCCGATCAGGTCGTCCAGTCGGCTCACCCGCGTCGGCACGTCGGGATCCACGGCTCGAACGGCGGCCCGTGCAGCGCCAGCCACTGCCGGGACGTCGAGGGCCGTCTTGATCACAATCGTCTGATACGACACGGGTCGCTGGTCAAAGGGCACGTAGTACTCGGAGAAGGGACGCGATGAGAGAGCGTACCGGATGTCGCCTACGACCCCAACCACCGTAGCCCATGTGGTGTCGCCCACAGCTGCCCCAATCTTCAACCTCCGACCAATGGGATCTTCATCGGGCCAGTACCTTCGGGCCATCGTCTGGTTGATCACCGCAACGGTCGGGGCTCCCTGGCGGTCGTCGGAGGCGAGGAGACGACCGGCGACGAGGGGAATGTCCATCGCACCGAAGTAGGATGGAGTGACGACGGCTTCGTGGACGTTGTTTTCCACGACTCCGCTCGATGTTTCTATGAACGTAGGTGGGAACGACGACCCTTGTCCGCTCAAGGGCATCTGATTCACCTGCGCCACCATCTCCACGCCAGGCAAGGCCGCCAGCCGCTCCGTGACGTCGCGGAAGAAGGCCCGGGTGGCATCGTTGGACGTGCGATATGTGCCTGGCAAATTCACCGGCACCGTCAGCAGGTTCTCCGAGGTAAACCCGGGATCTACCGAGGTGAGGCGGGCGAAGCTCTTGAGGAAGAGGCCTGCTCCCGCGAGCAGCACGAACGCCAGCGCAATCTCCGAGATAACCAGCGCCGCGTGCGTGCGGTTTCGCTGCCTGCCGCCCGCCGATGTCCGACCCACGTCGCGTAGCGCATCGGCCATGGACGACCCGGCGGACCGGATGGCAGGCAACGTGCCTGTCAGGAATCCCGTGAGCAGCGCAAGGGCTGCCGCAAACGCGAGGGCCCGGTGGTCCACCCCGATCTCCGAGGCTCGCGGGAGGTCAACCGGGAACATGGCGACGAGCGGCCGGACGCCGACCACGGCGAGGAAATACCCGACCACTGCTCCCACAGCCGACAGCGCGGCACTCTCACCGAGCTGCTCGACGAACAGGCGGCCGCGCCCTGCGCCCAATGCGTGCCGCACGCCGATTTCCCTGCGGCGCTCGGATGCACGGACCAGCAGTAGGTTGGCGATGTTGGCGCACGCGATCAGGAGGACGAGGCCCACTGCCCCGGATAACAGGGTCAAGGCGGGGCGCGATTCCGCCACGAGCAGCTCTTTGCGGGGCACCAGCACCACACGGTAGGCGTCTTCGTCCGGGTGTAACTCGACGATCCGCCTATTGACGGCGTCCATCGCCCGACGTGCAGCGTCGAGTGAGACCCCTTGTGCGAGCCGCCCGACAACCTGCAGGAAGGCAGCGGACCGTCCGGCCTCTTTGAGTTCGTCCTCGAACGTCGCCCACAGTTGGTGGTCGCCATAACCTGGGAACAAGAAGTCCGGCGGCATGACCCCAACGACCGTGTGGAGTACGCTGTTCAGCACCACGCTGCTGCCAACGATCGCAGAGTCGGCCCCGAAGCGCCGCTGCCAGAGGCGGTGGCTCAGGATCGCAACCGGCGGCGCGCCCACGCGATCATCCTCCGGCCCGAGCAGTCGACCCAACAAGGGTTGCGCCCCGAGGGCGGTGAACGTCTCGGACGTGGCGTTGGCGCCGACGATGCGCTCCGGGCGATCGCCCCCAGTGAAGGTGAACCACCAGTTTGCGTACCCGCCGACGTGAGTGAACACTGGGGTCAGCTCATCCCAATCCCGGAGTACCTGAAACGGCACGGCGTACACGCCGTTCAAGCGGGCGGGGGAGGTGGACCAGTTGGGCCGGACGCGATACACGCCGACCAACCGGTCGGCGTCGGGATACGGCAACGGCCTGAAGAGCACCCCTTGTACCACACTGAAGATGGTGGTGTTGGCGCCGATCCCGAGAGCGAGCGTGCCTACCGCAGCCAGGGTGAAACCGGGTCGTTTCACCAATCTGCGGATGGCAAGACGCATGTCGTACAGGGTGTTTGCGACAAGTCCCAGCATCGAGCTTCTCCGGCGTGAATGGGCAAGCCGCGGTCGTGCCAACACGCGTTGGCCGGCGTCGCGCAGCCACAAGGCGTGGCACTGGGCTACGAGGGTGAGTACGCGGAAGCCGAACGTGACGCCCTGACGTCCATCGGCGTTCAGGTGCTCCTGTAGGAGATCGTTGTAACTCGGATCGAACAGTCGTCGCTGTTTCGTTGGGACGAGGCGACGCAATGTTCTGAACAGCGAACTTGCCGACATGATGCTACTCGGGCTGGAGCGCCGTCAGCGGATCGACTCGCATGGCTCGCATGGCTGGAATGAGGCACGCAACCATTCCGACCAACGCGAAGCAGAGGCTCACCCCGACAAAGGTGCCGGGGTCCGTGGGGTCCACACCGTAGAGCTGGCGTTGGAGCAAAAGCGTGGCGCCGGCCGCAGCGGGTACGCCCAGGGCAATGCCGGCTGCGACCAGCAAGAGGCCCCTCTGCAGCACCAGTTGCACGACATTCCCGGACGATGCACCGAGGGCAACCCGTACACCGATCTCGTGCAACCGCTGCACCACATGATAGGCGAGCACTCCGTAGAGTCCGATCATCGCCAGGAGGAGTGCCGACCCAGCGAAGAGGGCAAGCATCACGTTGAGTGTTCGACTCGCGGCCACGGATCGCGAAATGATCTGCTCCATCGTCGCGATGTTGGCGAGGGGGATATTCGGATTCCGTGCTTGAATGGCGCTGCGAATGGCATTCACGATCGCAGTCGGCTCGCCTTGCGTTCGAACCGTGAGGCTCATCGCCGAATAGGGCAGCTGTGTGTACGGGAAATACATTTGAAACCCAGGGTCGCCGGCGAGCGTGTTTACGCGGACATCGCCCACGACGCCGATGACCTCGAGATTCGTCGGCTCCGTGGCACCGAGGTTGACGGCCACTTGCTGGCCAACTGCCTCTTGGTTCGGGAAGAACCAGGTCGCCATCGCCTCGCTGATGACCAGCCTGGCGGTGTTGGGGCCGTCGGTCACCCTGACGTCGCGACCCGAGAGCACGGGGATTCCCATGGCGTCGAAGTAGCCCGGGAGGACCGTCCGCGAGTAGGCGGACCGATAATCGCTACGGTCTTGCGGCGGGTTGTCCGGATCCCACACTCCCCAATTCATCCATGGAGAGCGGATGGGAAGCTTGTTGATGGCCGATGCCGACAGGACTCCGGGAATCGCCCGAACGTCCCCTAGGAGGTTCTCGAAAAACTGCAGCCGGGCGTCTCGATCCGGATACTCTGATGTGGAGAGCTGGACGTCGGCCGTGAGGAGCTGCTCGGTCTCGAATCCCATGTCGACATTGCGCAACCGCGCAAAACTCCGAATCAAGAGCCCGGAGCCGATCAGCAACACGACGGAAAGCGCGACCTGCAGCACCACCAACCCACTCCGCAACCGGGTGGCCCCACTGTGCGCGGAGGCCCTCGTCCCTCCGGTGAGATCCCTTGCCGGGTTGGCACGTGCGCCGGAAAGTGCGGGAGCGCCCCCGAAAACCAACGCTGTGCCGAGTGAAAGGACCAGCGCGAACAGGAGCATCGAAGACGAGATCTGGACCTCGCTGATTCCCAGTGAGTCCAGAGGGAGAAACGTCAGAACCAGATTCTGGAACCACGCTGCGAGCACAATCCCCAAAGCCCCCGCGGCGACGGCTATCAACACGCTCTCCGTGAAAAGCTGACGCACGAGCCGGCCCCGCGAGGCACCCAATGCCGCGCGGACGGACAGCTCCCGGCTTCGGGTGGAACCCCGGGCGAGCAGCAGACCGGCGATGTTGACGCACGTGATGAGCAGGACGAGCCCGATAGCGCCTGTGAGCAGTAGCAGGCTCAAGTGGTAGTCTTCCGCCAACACCTCTTGCAGATCCGTCAGCAACAATCCCTTGATCTCGTTGGTCTCCGGGTATGCCGCCGCCAGTTGGGCGGAGATGACATCAACTTGGCTCTGCGCGTGCCCGAGCGACACGCCGGGCATGAGGCGCCCCACGGTGAGCCAGCTGTGCGAGCCGCGATGGCCTTCTCGCCGCAACGGGCTCCAGAAGTCGACCTCGTGGAGGAAATGAAAACCGGCAGGCATCACGCCTACGACAGTGTAAGGATCTCCGTCGATGATGAGGTTCGCACCGACGGCCTCGGCCACGCTCCCGAACCGTCGCTCACCATAACCGTGACTGATGATCACTACGTTCGGGGCCCCTGGCTCCGCTTCATCGGTGGTGAAATGTCTTCCAACCTGAGGATCGATCCGCAGCGTCGAAAACAGGTTTACGGAAACGACGGAGCCGGAAACCCACTCGGGCTCTGTGCCTCCGGTGATGGTGTTGCCGGTGTCGCCTCCCAGGATCGCCGCGAAGGATTCGAACACCTCGCTCTCATCGCGATAGTCGCGGTAGTCGGGAATGGAGACCGACGGGCCGATTCGTCCTTCCCATGTGGTTCTTCCCATGACCAGGCGATCGGCGTCTGGAAACGGCAAAGCACGGAGCAACGCCGCGTCGGTGACGCTGAACATCGCCACGTTAGCGCCGATGCCGAGAGCGAGCACCGAAACAACGAATGCGGTGTAAGCTGGTGACTTCAACAGGGCGCGCAGTGCGTATCGGAAATCCTGCAAAAGAGAGTGTATCAAACGCCCTGTGTGGGGTGGAGTTGGTGGTGGTGGCGCTTTCGCCGTCTGGTTGGCAAACCTCCGGCCGAACGAGCGCTTCACAAGGCTCCGAAGCCACAACGTGTGGCATTGCGCCACGAGCATGAGGGCACCAAGTCGGAATGGAATGTTGCGCCGTCCGGTGGAGCTCAAGTGCTGATCGACGAGATCGTGATAGCTCGGGTCGAACACGCACCGCTGTCTCTTTGGTACGAGGCGCCGCAGCTTCCGAAAGAGTGGATCGCTCACGTCACGCTTCCTGTGGTGAATCCAGCTTGGAAAACTCGAGCTTCTCTCGATAGAAAGCGCACGTAGAGTTGTACGCTCGCGTGCCGGCCGCCGTCAGCGCGTAACGACGCTCCTTCACGGTCTGGCCCTTGACGAGCTTTGGGACATACTTGCCTCGCGCCAGCCCCATCTCTTCAAGCCTGGCCATCAGCTGGTAGAAGGCCGGCGTGCTTCTCTTGATTCCGTGCTGGCGCAGCATGTCGCGGACGGCGCGTCCCGGCTCCTCGTTATTGCCCAGGAACTCGAGAACGAGGAACTGGAGATGTGTAACCGGCGGGAGGCGGGATTTTTGTGGTGACATAATCAAATCTTACCTAAGGTGACCTTAGTCGAGCTTACGAGGCTTGGCCGTGCAGAGTTTCGTACCGGGCGTGAGAATTTCTTTAGACACCGTCGAGGTGGCGAAGCCACCCAGGGAGAGTGAAGAAGATTTAACTTGGGTTCTCGGTACTCATGCTTACATTGTCAGCATGAGTAAAGACAGCATGCTCGGCACGTTCGAGCAAATGGTTCTCCTGGCGATCCTCCAGATCGGCGAGGACGCCTATCCGCCGCTGATCCTCGAGAAACTGGAATCCGGCATGGGCCGTAGCATCTCTCGAGGGTCCGTGTATGTGACCCTGGACCGGCTGGAGAAGAAGGGTCTGCTCCAGTCCACTGCGGGTGACCCCGAGCCCGAGCGGGGTGGTCGCCCCAAACGGTATCTGGAAGTGACCACCGACGGCATCGCAGCGCTGCGTCGCGCCCGCAGCTCCCTGATGACTTTCTGGGACGGCCTGGACGCGGTACTGGAGAAATGACATCTCGCCCACCCATTCCGATCCCGCCCCGATTGGCCGCGGCGGTGGTCGGCGCTTGCCTTCCCAAGGGACTCGTCCGCGACTCGGTCCTTGGTGATCTGCAACAGGAATTCGTGTGGCGAACCAGATCCGTGAGCAGAGCGTCTGCGGTCGCATGGTATTTGCGGCAGGTGGCGGCGCTGGGATCGCGCTACCTGTGGGAGCGCGTTGCGCGACGGCAGTCCCCGCGCCGACGTCGGACTCCACCTATCCGACGGACGCGCCGCAATTCAATCATCGACTCGGTCGTGCACGACGTCCGGTATACGCTTCGGACGTTACGGCGGGAACCGGGCTGGACGGCAGGCGCGGTGGGCACGCTTGCCCTCGCCATCGGCGCCACTACGGCGATCTTCAGCGTCGTGAACCCCGTGCTCGTCCGTCCACTGGACTACGAGGATCCCGCCGAGCTCGTGGCGATGCGGTTCCAGCCCGCCGACGAGCCCACCCGCGAGTGGTTTGCCGGGTCGGACCGTCAGGAGCATTTCTCGACACACGTCACCTTCCCGAACTACCAGACGTGGCAGCAAGAGACCGATGATGTCTTCGAGGGCATCGCGGCCTACTCCCATTTCGAGTGGCAGGAGATGGTCAACCTCGGTGAGACTCACGTGCGCATGCACACCGCCCGGATGACGGCGAATCTCCTTCCCCTGCTCGGCGTGAGTCCGGTTATCGGCCGTGCGTTTCTTTCCGAGGATGACGCGGCAGGGAGCACGGGGGTGGTAATCCTCAGCTTCGGCGTGTGGCAGCGGTACTTCGGTGGGAGTGAGGACGTTCTCGGGAAGACGATCGTATTCCGTGAGCAACCTCTCACAGTGGTTGGCGTCATGCCACGCGGGTTCGACTTTCCCTCGCCGACGGTCCAACTGTGGTTTCCCATGGCCGGAGCGAGCCGGTCCCCAAGCTCAACGAATTACGAGGTCGTGGGGCGGCTTCGAGCGGACGTGACAACCGAGCAGGCCGCTGCACGACTGCAAGGCAGGGTTGCCACGGCGCCGATCTATGGGATCGACCGCACCTTCGGAGCGACGTTCGAAACGCTGCATCGCCACATCGTGGGCAATGTGCGGCCATTGCTTCTCATCTTCCTCGCAGCGGTCACGGCCTTCCTGCTCATTGGCTGTGTGAACGTCGTCAACCTCATGCTCACGCGAGCGACGCGCCGCGAAAAGGAACACGTCGTTCGCGCGGCTCTTGGGGCGGGGCGTGGTCGCCTGGTCCAGCAACTCCTCACCGAGAGCACCGTGCTGAGCATGCTCGGGGCCGCGCTCGGATTTCTGCTGGCGAAGGGACTCACTGATGCGTTCTTGACCTTGAACCCGGTCTTGATTCCGCGGCAGGAGTCCATCGGTGTAGACGCCGGCGCGCTCGGGTTCACGGTGATCCTGGCACTGGTCGTTGGGCTTGGCATCGGGGTGATGCCGGCATTTCGTGCCGCCAGGGCGGACCTGGCGCAGGGCCTCACCGAGGGAGCGCGTTCCCCCAGCGGCCGACGACATGCACGAACTCGTGATGGGCTCATCGTCGCGCAGCTTGCGCTGGCCCTCGTCTTGCTGGTCGGCTCGGGCCTTCTGTTCCGGAGTTTTGTGAGCCTCTTGCGTATCGAGACAGGCTTCGACCCGGAGAACGTCGTGGCGTTCGAAACCTCTCTTCCCAATTCGAGGTACCCTCGGTTCGAGGAGATCCAACCGTTCTACGACGAGCTGCTTCCCCGTGTCCGAGCCTGGCCGGAGGTTCAATCGGCTGCCCTGGTCACCTACCTGCCGGCGACCATTTGGTTCCACTCGGATGGCTTCGAGGTAGAGGGTTACCAACCGGGCCCAGATGACGAGCTGACGGCCGAGGTGAAGGAGGTAACCCCTGGGTATTTCCGCACTTTGCGGATCGCGCTGCTGGAAGGACGAGTGTTTGACGGGCGCGACGACGGCTCGGGCGTCCCGGTTGCGGTGATCAACGAGTCCATGGCACGCCGCTATTGGCAAGGTAGGAGTGCGGTGGGAAGCAGGCTGCGGCTCGGTGAAGGATGGGTGTCGGTCGCCGGTGTAGTGAGCGACGTGCGGTACCGGGGCGCGGAACGGGATGCGCCTCAGGTCTATCGACCGTACGCGGGCAGTAATAGCCGGAGCAACATGGCAGGAGTGATACGTATCAACCGGCCCGGCGTTGAGCTGGCCGAGCGGATCCGACGGCTGGTCGCGTCCATCGATCCGGAAGCGGCGGCTTCGGCGATCGGCCCGTTGGAAGCGAAACTGGGGAATGCCGTCTCCGAGCCCAAGTTCCGCACCATGTTGCTGGGAGCGTTTGGGATCGCCGCCTTACTGCTGTCGGTAGTAGGTGTGTATGGCGTCATGAGCTACGCCGTTGCACAACGCACACGCGAGTTGGGGATCCGCAGAGCGCTGGGTGCAGATCAGGTTCGGTTGGTGCGCCAGGTGATTCGCCATGGGCTCATCCTGACGATTTTGGGTTTGGGAATGGGAGCGCTGGGTGCGTACGCCGTCGTCGACGTCCTGCAGAGCTACCTATTCCACCTGAATGCCCACGATCCGGTGTCGTTCGTTGTCAGCATCACCGGCCTGGCGATTGCCTCGATGCTGGCGTGCTATGTGCCATCCCGACGGGCTGCGATGGTGGATCCCCTAATCGCGTTGAGGGCGGAGTAACCGGCGTGTCTACCACTCGTGTCCCTAGGTTGGCCCAGGCGCTGCTGAGTGCGTGCCTTCCCAAGGGACTCGTGCGCGACTCATTGCTGGGTGATCTCGAGCAGGAGTCCATGCGGCGAGCCCAATCCACGAGTCGCGTGTCGGCAATGGTGTGGTATTGGTGGCAGGCTGTACTGATCGGCTCTCGGTATGTCTGGGAGCGAACAATCCACCGCACAAGGCAATCACACGCGACCCAGGGGCTCAACTCTTCGGGATTCCCGAACCCTCACAATCGACTTAGAGATCGTCTGATGCTTGACTCATTGATACATGACGTCCGCTACGTCCTCCGGACTCTCCGTCGAGAACCGGGCTGGACTGCCGGTGCCGTGGGGACGCTGGCCATCGCCATCGGAGCAACGACGGCCATCTTCAGCGTCGTCAACGGCGTCCTCTTCCGTCCACTGGAGTACCAGGAGCCCGACCGTCTCGTGGTGTTGCGATACCAGCCTGCCAACGATACAACGCGCGCGGCGTGGGCAGAACTCACCGAGCGCTCGGCGAGGCACTATAGTGCAAACACCACGTGGCCCAAATTCCAGGAGTGGCACGCGATAACACAGGAGGTCTTCCAAGATCTCGCAGTGTACGATGACGCCTGGGCCTACGACGTCAATCTCGGTAACGGCACGGAACAACTTTCCGGCGCGCTCGTGTCGGCGGGGTTCTTTCGGGCGTTGCGAGTGCCGCCAGTCGTAGGTCGGTGGCTTGAGGACGAAGAGGACCAGCCGGGCAGTGCTGGCGCCGTCGTCTTGAGCTATGGACTGTGGCAACGGCGGTTTGGGGGAAGCTCCGAGGTGATCGGTAGGACGGTGGCGATCCGAGAGCGGCCGCACACGGTGGTGGGTGTCATGCCCCCGGGGTTTGATCCGTTCTCGGCTGCCGTGGAGTTTTGGATGCCCATGGCGAACGGATCGCGGGGCCCCGGTAGCGTCAACTACGAGGTGGTGGGGCGGGTGCGCGATGGCCTTTCGTTGGAGCAGGCCACGGCACAGCTCGCCGCCCGTACGATCGAGTGGGAGGTACGCAATAGCACGTGGCAGGTCGGCGCGACGCTTTCCACGCTGCACCGATATGTGGTCGGGGACGTGCGACTGCTGCTCCTCATCTTCATGGGCGCCGTTTCGGCCGTCCTCCTCATTGCCTGCGTCAACGTAGTCAATCTGATGCTGACCCGAGCCACCGGGCGAGAGCACGAGCAGATCGTGCGCGCCGCGTTGGGGGCGGGGTCACGACGCCTCGTGCAGCAACTCCTCACTGAAAGCACGGTCTTGAGCCTGCTCGGGGCCGGCCTCGGGCTGGCGTTGGCCGTCGGACTCACCAACGCGCTCCTCGTGTTTGCTCCGGCGTCCATCCCGCGACAGGCGGAGATCGGCGTTGACGGCGGGGCGCTGGCGTTCACCGTGGGACTGGCTCTCGTCGTGGGTTTGGTTGTCGGCTTGCTGCCGGCGGCGCGTACGGCGCGACCTGACCTGGCCGGCGGGCTCAACGAGGGAGCAAGGCGGTTGTCGGGTGGAGTGCGCCATGGCCGCGTGCGAGACGGACTGGTTGTGACACAAGTGGGCCTGGCGTTGGTGTTGCTCGTGTGCGGCGGTTTGTTGGTGAGGAGCTTCTTGGGACTGCTGCGGGTCGAGACCGGATTCGACCCGACCAACGTGGTTGCCTTTGAAACGTCGCTGCCGCAGTCGCGTTACCCCGACTTCGAGGCCCGCAAGCGATACTACGACGGGGTCTTAGAGGAGGTGCGACGTTTGCCGGGTGTGAGCGAGGCGGGGGTCGGCGTCTACTTGCTGGGAACGTCGCAGTTCCACTCGAACCGGTTCGAGGTAGAGGGCTACCAACCCGGACCGTCGGAGGAACTGCTCACGGAGGCGAAGGAGGTGAGTCCGGGATACTTCGCTGCGCTTGGCATCGCCGTCGTTCGAGGACGCATGTTCGACGAACACGACACACCGGACTCTCCCAAAGTGCTGCTGATCAGTGAGTCGACGGCGCGGCGCTACTGGCCGGACCGAGACGCGGTGGGTGGGAGGATGCGTCTGAACGAAGCTGAGGAATGGAGCACCGTCGTGGGTGTCGTGAGCGACGTGCGTTACCGGGGGGAGATGCGTGACGCGCCCCAGATCTACAAGTCCTACGCGGCGAGCGGCAGGGGCTCTAGCATGGACGTCGTGGTCCGGGTGGCCAACGCGCCGGGGAATCTCATTCCCTCGGTCCGCCGGCTCATGGCGTCGATCGATCCGGACGTGTCGGTGTTCAGGGTGAACACATTGGAAGATCAGCTCTCGGCTTTTCTCACAGAGCCCAGATTCCGTACGCTGCTCCTCGCCGCGTTCGGACTGACGTCTCTCGTGCTCTCGATTGTCGGCGTGTACGGTGTGATGGCCTACGCCGTGGCTCAACGAACCCACGAACTGGGGATCCGCAAGGCCCTCGGTGCAGACGGCAGTCGCATTGTCCGGGGAGTCATATTTAGGGGTCTCGCCATCACGGGGGTGGGACTCGGGCTCGGCGCAGTGGGGGCGTACGCCGCCGCGGACGTCCTGCAAGGCTATCTCGTGAACGTGGACGCCCGGGACCCGATGACGTTTGTCATCGGGATTGTCGGCTTGGCGATGGCGGCACTCCTTGCCTGCTACATTCCCGCGCGCAGGGCCGCGAGAGTAGATCCGCTGATCGCCCTGAGAGCGGAGTGAGCGCCATTTCTCCGAATCACGTACCGCGGTTGGCGCAGGGGTTGCTGGGCCTGTGTCTCCCCAACGGGCTCGTCCGCGACTCGCTGCTGGGTGACCTGCAGGAAGAGTTTGCATGGCGGACGCATGCGACGTCGCGGGCGCGCGCTTCCATTTGGTATTGGCGGCAAGTAGTTGTCTTGGGGTTGCACTACCTGTGGGAGCGACTGCGGAACCGTCGAACGTCCGTCATACCACGTCACGATCATCACGTCCGTCTCCGGAGAGGCACCGTGTTCGAATCGCTCACGCGCGATGCACGACTGGCCGTCCGCGGCCTGCGTCGCAATCCGGGTTTCACAGCGATCGCGGTCATCTCACTGGCGCTGGGAACCGGTCCGTTGACCGCCATCGGCAGCTTTGTCAACGTGTTGTTCTTCCGGCCGCTGCCACAGGTGGAGTCCCCCGATCGGCTTGCTACTGTCGGTGTGGGTCGAAGTGGTCGCGTCTCGCATCTCGATCTGGTGGATATTCGGGATCAGATTGATGCTTTCCAAGACGTGACGGCATTGAGCTTGTTTGGCGATTTCAACGTGACGGATGCAACCGGGACGCGTCGGGTGCGGGGAGGATCCGTGGCGCGCAACTATTTCCGGGTCATGCGGGTGCCGCTCTTCATGGGGCGAGGGTTCGTCTCCGAAGGAATCGATCCAACGGCTGACCCCGTGGCCGTCATTTCACACACGACGTGGCGCCGGCACTTCAATGCCGATGCCGCCGTTCTTGGACGGGCCATCAGGATCAATGGGACGGACCACACCGTCGTTGGGGTGGCTCCTGAGGGATTGCTCTCGCCCGAGATGCCCGTCGAGCTCGCGGTATACGTTCCCCTGCCGCTGGGGCAGACGGACGATCGCAGCTACCGGGTGTTGCACTCCATCGGTCGCCTTCGCGATGGCGTCACTGTGGAGCAGGCACAAGTGCAGCTTACCGTGCTGCAACAGCGATTGCAGAGCGCCCATCCCGACCACTGGTTCGACGACCGTGGACAGGGATACCAGTTGGGAGCGCTCCCCATCCGGGCTCTCCGTGTAGGCCCCGGGCAGCAAGCGCAGGTCGCGGTTGTCCTGTCTTTGATGGTGATTCTGGGGCTTCTGGTGCTCGCCACCGCCTCCTCGAACCTCGCCAATCTGCTGCTGGCGCGCGGGTGGCAGCGGAGCAGGGAGATTGGGATCCGCTTGGCCATCGGGGCGGGCCGGCGGTCCCTGGTGAGCATGCTGCTCGTGGAGAGTCTCATCCTGGGTTGCACCGGCGGTGCGGTCGGCCTGCTGGTGACGCACTGGTGCACCCAGTGGATCGCGACGGGCGCCGTGGGGCCGGGACTCGATCTGACGGTGGACATCCGTGTGTTGGCCTTCGCCGCCATTGTCTCCATTACGACGGGGGTTCTTTTCGGGTTGATCCCTTCACTCCAGGCGTCCCGCCCGGATCTGACGACCGCCCTCAAGGATGAGCGGACCAGTATCGGTCGCGTTCGCGGTCTGAGCTTCCGGAACGTCCTCGTCGTGGGGCAGATCTCGGTATCGCTGGTTCTACTGGTGAGTGCCGCGGTCGTCCTCCGGAGTCTCCAGCGAGCGCAGAGCATCGAGCTTGGGTTCGAGCCGGAAGGTGTGGTGGCCATGGAGCTCAACCTCACCCACGGAGGGTACTCCCAGGATCAGGGAGAGCGTTTCTTGGACGATCTGGTTGCGCGGCTGGAGATCACGCCGAGCGTCGCCGCGGTGAGCCTCACGTCCGTGCTTCCCTTTGGTGGGAGGCGTTGGGGCGGATACGTTGTGCCGGAGGGCGTGGTGGTGGACCCGGATAACCCGATTGTTGCCTACGAGGGCCGCGTCGACGAAGGCTACTTTGGATTACTTCGCATGCCGCTCCTCGACGGTCGGCCGTTTACGGCGCTGGACGTCCAAGGCTCCATGCCGGTTGTCGTGGTCAACGCTACTCTGGCACGGCGGTTTTGGCCGGAAGAAGCTGCAGTGGGCAAGCGCCTGCAGTTCGAGGATGGAACGTGGGCGGAGATCGTCGGCGTTGTTCGAGACGCGAAGTACGGCAACGCGTCCGAGGAGCCCTCGCTTCACTACTGGCAACCTCTCGCACAGGCGTACCGGCCCACCCAACACCTGCTCATCCGAGGGGGGGGTGACGTCAGGGACGTGATCTCCACGGTTCGTGGTGTCGTGAGCGAGATGGCGCCGAACGTGCCGTTTCTCGAACCCCGCTTGATGGAAGACGTCGTCAGCCAGTCCAACTTCGACAAGCAGATGACCTCCGCCGCGCTGGCTGCGACGGGAATCGTGGCATTGGTACTGGCCGTGGTAGGTATCTACGGGGTGCTCACGTTCGTGGTCAGCCTGCGAACCCACGAAGTTGGCGTGCGGATCGCCCTCGGCGCCAACCCCGGTGATGTGGTCCGCATGGTCCTTGGGCAGGGAGGCCGATTGATCGGCATCGGGCTCGCCATCGGCCTGCTGGTTGCAATGGGCGTGGTACGGCTGCTGGCGTCATCGATGCACGGCATCGAGATGACGGATCCAATCGCGCCGGGGGTCGGCGTGGTGGTCCTCGGCGTTGCGGCCACGATCGCGACGTTGGTGCCGGCACTGCGTGCAAGCAGAGTGGATCCGGTGGAGGCGCTGCGGCGGGAATAGCAGGGCGTGCGACTTGATGTACCGACGTCCAGGAGTGATGAAGCTGTAGTGGACAAGAACAACCAGCGAGTCCCAGGATTGGCGCAAGCGCTACTTGGTCTCTGTCTTCCGAGGGGCTTCATTCGCGACTCCGTGCTGGGGGATGTGCAGCAAGAGTTCGCACGCCGCGCCCGAGTGATGGGTCGTACACGGGCGGCGGCTTGGTATTGGGGCCAAGTCGCGATGGTGGGATCGCGCTACCTGTTGGAGCGTGCGATCAGTCGGATGGGATTGGCTGGGAATCCGCGGCGCGCTGGTCGGTTTGGCAGAAAACGATCACTGTCACGTCGTCGGTTTGAATGGCTAGCCACGCTGTGGGAGAACGTGGGGTACGCCGGCCGAAACATCCGGCGGTCACCTGGGTTTGCGCTGGCGGTTGTTCTCACGTTGGGTCTCGGCATCGGTGCCAACGCGACGATGTTCAGCGTGGTCGACCGGTTGTTGATCCGACCGCCAGAGCACGTGAAGGATGCCGATCTGGTTCGCCGGGTATTCGTGAACCGTCGATTCCATGGCAGCCCGATCACCACGAGCGCCATCACATACCCGGATTACCAGGATCTCGCCGCTTCCCGGACGATCGAATCCCGAGCCTTGTATACGACTCGCGAGCTCACGCTCGGTAGCCGAGAGGCGGCATCGCGTATCACCGCAAACCTCGCGACGGCATCGTTCTTCCCGCTCTTGGGTGTCGAGGCGGCTGTCGGCCGACTCTACGTCGAAGCAGAAGATGAGTTTGATGTCCCGGGTGTTGCCGTTCTCGGGTACGGTTTTTGGCTGCGTCGCTTTGGCGGTGACCCGGCCGTGCTCGGAAATGTGCTCGAGATAGGGACCGGCATGTATACAGTGGTCGGAGTGGCACCAAAGGGATTCACGGGTGTGGAGCTGGCGTCGGTGGACGTGTGGCTTCCGTTTCGCGCCGCCGCCAAGGAGGTCTTCCCCCACGATGTGTGGAAGACCAGCCGTCGCTGGGCATGGGTGGAAGCCGTCGTCAAACTCGGCCCCAATGTCGGCGTCGAAGCCGCCGAGTCAGAAATGGCCGCAATCCATCGCCGGGGTCATGCGGAAGACGCAATTGACACGACGTACGACCCGGAAGCGAGAATCCTCACGGCAACGCTGGTCGCAGGAGCGGCCCCGAATGCGGCCGGCGAGACTGTGGTATCGCGATGGTTGGCAGGAGTCTCGTTGATCGTCCTCGTCATCGCCTGTGCCAATGTGGTCAATCTCTTGCTCACACGAGGAATCCATCGACGCCGGGAGATCGCGGTGCGCCTGGCCCTTGGTGTGTCTCGCACGCGACTGATCGGCCAATTGGTCACCGAGAGCGTGTTGCTGGCAGGCCTTGGCGGCGTGGCGGCACTCCTGATTGCCCAGGTGGGGGGCGATCTGATACGTACCACGCTGGTTCCCGATGTCTTGTGGGCCGATGCCGTGGTGAGTTCCAGGGTCTTGGTCTTTACTCTGGTGACATCGGTGGTGGCGGGACTGGCGGCCGGCCTACTGCCGGCGCTTCAGGGAAGCCGACCCGATCTCACCGAGGCCCTCAAGGAAGGGGAGCGAGGCAGGTCCATTCGACGGTCGCGCACGCGGGCTGGATTCCTGCTGGTACAGGGCGCGCTGTCGATGGTGCTTCTGGTTGGCGCCGGCCTCGTCGTACGGAGTCTCGACAACATCCGATCGCTTGATATCGGAATGGATCTGGACGAGGTGCTGATGGCGAAGCTCGAGTTCCGGACCGACATGGAGTATGAGAAAACGATGGAGCTCTACCGGCGAGCCGTCGAGCGCATCGGATCGTTGCCGTCGGTTCAGGCCGTCAGCGCCTCCGTAGCTGTCCCCTTCGACTACAGCTATGTGGAGGAGCTTACGGTACCGGGTCTCGAGGCCCTGCCATCCGGCTTCTCTCCGTTCATCCACGCAGTAACCCCGCAGTATTTCGCGACGCTGAATATGCAATTGCGTCGCGGCCGGGGGTTTGGGCCAAGCGATGGTCAGAACGCCGCGCGGGTAGTCGTGGTGAATGAAACCATGGCCCGACTGCTCTGGCCCGATGATGATGCAATCGGGAAATGCCTGAAGATCGGTCCCGACGATCCGCCGTGCGCTGAGGTCGTGGGGATCGTGCAGGATGCTCGCGAGCAAGGGATAACCGAAGAAGTATCGATGCAATACTATGTGCCGCTGGGGCAGCGTGTTCTGGGAAACACGCCGGACGCCATCTTTGTTCGCGGCACGTTGGACCGCACACAACTCGGGGGAGTGGTGAGCCGTGAAGTCGTGCGGATGGATCCGATCATCAGAGCCGTGAACGTCCAGCCCCTGGCCGATCTGGTCGATCCGCAGCTGCGCTCGTGGAAGCTCGGTGCCACGATGTTTACCGCGTTTGGCGTATTGGCGCTCGTGGTGGCCGCCATCGGTCTTTACAGTGCGCTGTCGTTCGACGTGGCGCAGCGAACCCACGAGCTTGGTATTCGCTCGGCGTTGGGTGCTTCATCGAGCGAGCTCTTGTCGTTGGTGTTCAAGCAGGCACTCGGACTGATGGTCATCGCGCTGGTGATGGGCGGGTTGATCTGTGTTGCGGCTAGCTCGGCAATCGCTCCGCTCCTCTACGGTGTGTCCCCCACCGATCCGATGGTGTTTTCGATAGTCGGGGTGACGTTACTGCTCGTTGCCGCTCTCGCCAGTTCAGTGCCTGCCCGACGGGCGACACGTGTGGATCCCAACGAGGCGTTGCGGACTCAGTAAAGGGGTTCTTCACGAGAACAACACTCGGTAGCCGATGGCGAACACGGCCACATCCACGATCGCATGGCTGAGATACCCCGGCCATACCGACTGAAACCGGACGTAACACCACGACCATGTTGCAGCGCCGAGGAAGATGCCTGCGGACGCGAGGGCAACAAGGGGCCATGACAGGTACACCTGCATCGCCACGATGTGGTGCACGGTGAAAGCTGCGGCCGATCCCGCGACGGCCACCGAAGGGGTGGAGACGGCCCGTATCTGGCGGACCACGAACCAGCGCCAGACGTACTCCTCCAGCACGGAGTTCACCGCGATCCAGTACGCGGCGCCGGCGAGATATCTCCCCGGCGAGTCCAGCCCGACGGCCAATACTGCGGTTTGGAGCCGCTCGGCGTTCAGGGTCTCATCCGGCAAGACGGCGTACACGAGGACGATGACGGCGCTCATGATGACGCCGAGCAGTGCCGCGACGCCGAAACCACCCTCTTTGGGGTGGGACCAGGAGGGGGGCTCTTTGTCGACGACCATGAGCCACACCGCCGGGAGGGCAAAGACCCAGAGCTTGCTCGCGGCGAATACCGCGGTCCCCACGGAGGTGTCGGGGAACCAGATCATGCCGAAAGCCACCCCGATGGTGGGTGCGGGCAGCAGAAGGGCCAAGGCCAGCACTCCCCGACGCCTGGATGTTCCCCCGTATGCCTTGCTGTTCATCCTCGCCCTGCGTTGAGTGAGTCGACAGGTCAAACTCCACAGGGGCTGCACGAAGCGCAAGGAAAGAGGGGCCCCACCGGGCCAATCGAACCTCAGAGAACACTTTTCCCGATCCACACCCGGAGAGCTGTAACTCCGGACCGATCCCCGCGTTATATAAAGGAAACTGCCACTGGAAGGACCTCGACCAACCGTGCGCGTTCGCCTGAAGCTCGACCGTCTCCACGATCTAATGGCCAGGAGCAACCTGACCCAGAACCATTGGGCCATCCGGATCGGGATGTCTCGGGGCCACTGGTCGGAGATCGTAAACGGGAAGCACGTCCACCCGTCGCCCAAGACCAGGGAACGGATGCTGGAGGTGTTCGGGGTCTCCTTTGACGAACTCTTCGAGATTGAGCCCGACGCGCCGACCGGAACGGACCCGAGCTTCCAGGCTGCCCTGAGCGGTCGATACCTCATCGACGAGGAGATCGGCCAGGGGGGCATGGGGACGGTTTACCTGGCTC
>JBDHHA010000029.1:0-45477 GCA_039589615.1 Gemmatimonadota bacterium | reverse complement strand
GATTCTTCCGCGGGCAGCAGACGTCGCGGCGGTTCACCCGCGTGGTGGCCGATCCCATGCCGGGGGTGTGGGAAATCCGCCTCACAGACATCGCCGACACGCGCACCTTCGACTGGGAACAGGCGAAGAAGGAGGAGCCGGTGCCTCCGACGTCCGCCACGCTCACGGTCTCCGCGCTGGCAGCCGACATCGCGTTGATGGGAGACGGCGGCTTCATGGGGTCGGGAACCGGGCAGGGCAGTGCAACCCATGACGTGTGGATCACCAACCGCATGGCGGCGTTCACCGGCGGTACGGTGAGCACCCCGGTTGGCAGTGCCAGGCGGGAGGGGGCGATGATCGGCGACAAGGAGCAGCAGATCCACGAAGTGGAGGTGCTGCCGGGGACGACAGCCCTCGTTGTCCGGGCGTTCAACCCGTCGGATCCCGACGCCGATCTCGACGTCTACGTCTACAATTGCACGGGCAGCCGGTGCAGGAGTTCCGGCACGGACGCGGACCCGGTGGGAGACGAGTTCGTCATCGTCCGGAATCCGGCGCCGGGGACGTGGAAGATCGTGGTGGACGCGGCGAGCGTGCCGTCGGGGATGACGTTCTATGAGTACCTGGACGTGGCCTTCAACCCGTCCTACGGCAACGTGGGCGTCGCCGACCTTCCCCAGGAGCGCACGGTGGGAGCTAGGTGGACCGCAAAGGCCCACACGTGGATCGCGCCGGCGGCGCATGCGCCGGGGCGGGTGCCGTACGTGGCGGTGATGGTGCAGGGGGAGGGGCTGGGAGGCGACCCGTTCCTGCTGGTGCTCAATGAACTGGTGGCCGACGTGGTGGAGGAAACCGGAGCGGATCCCGAGGTGTACGACTAGCGAAGACCGTCGGATCCACCACCCATGAGGCTCGACTGATGGCCAAAGAGAAGCAACCAGAGACCAGGCGCGAGCGGGCCATGAGCTGGCTCCGCTCGTTCGTCGTGGCGTTCGCCCTCTTTCTCGTGATCCGGACGTTCCTCGTCGGGACCTTTCACATCATCTCCGGCAGCATGGAGGGGACCCTCCAGGTCGGCGACGCGTTGTTCGTCACCAAGGCGCTCTACGGGGCGGAGATTCCCCTGACGGACAAGCACCTGCCTGGGTTCCGGGCGCCCCGGCGCCTCGATGTGGTCGTGTTCGATTCCGCCGAAGAGCCGGGCCTGGCCGTCGTCAAGCGCCTCATCGGCCAGCCCGGCGACACCATCGAGATGCGGGACAATTTCGTGTTCGTGAACGGCGATTCCCTCCACGAGCCGTACGCCGTCCGGCTGGACGATTCGTACGACCGGGTCGATCCCAAAATGTTCTGGCAGCGCCGCTACTACCCGGGGGACCGTTCCGAGACGTACCGGCCGACGCTCCACAACTGGGGGCCGATCGTCGTGCCGGCCGATTCCTTCTTTGCCATGGGCGACAATCGTGACGAGTCGTATGACAGTCGTTACTGGGGATTCTTGGGAAGGGACCGCATCGAGGGGAAAGCAGTCTTGGTGTATTACAGCTTCGACAAGGACGGAATCCTTCCTCTGCCGTTGATTACCGCCATACGGTGGGGAAGGTTGTTCACGATTCTGAGATAGGATGCGGCCGACGGCGGCGAACCGCCGCCGTCAGTGCCGCCACATGCTCAGGTTCGGGGCCGCTCCTGCTGAGCCGACTCCATGAACCGGGCGACGTCCCGTTTGAAATCCGCCAGCTCGTCCTCGATGATGTACATCATGTGCCCGCCTTCGTAGTACCCCATCGTCACCCGATCCTGATAGGTCGATTCCCATCCCAGGTGATTGAACGTGTACTCGGTGCCGAAGAACGGCGTCGCCATGTCGTAGTACCCGTTGGCCACGAAGACCTTGAGGTACGGGTTCCGGGCCATGGCGCCGCGAAGGGCGTCGACCTGCGTGGCGTAACGGCCCTCGTAGTCGCTGTAATTCCACGGCCGCACCTGACCCGAGGTGTAGTAGATCTGATCGGATCGGTAATCCAGCTCGTTCCGCAGGTAATCCACGAACATCGCCGTGTATGGTCCCGCGAGGGCGTGGTTCGAGGGATCGAACTCCTGCCGCTCGCCGGCGGCGTCGGCGTCCCTGGCGGTGTAGCGGCTGTCGAGGCGCCCCGTAGCGAGGCGCTGGTCCCGGAGCAGTTCCTTTCGGTACCGTGCCGGGTCCACCCGGAGGTTCGCCTGCTCGATGAAGTCGGCTGAGAGTCCTGTAAGACGGGCTGCTTTCTGCGCCACGGCGCGTCGCTCGGCCACACTCAGCATGTTGCCCTTGAGAAGCGCCGTGGCGTACTCCCCGACGCTGAATGCACGGGCCTCGTTCAGCGCGCCCTCGAAGTCCGATTGGAGGTCGCGATCCAATTGCTGGTGGTACCATGCCGTCGCCGTGTACGTCGGCAAGAACGTGATGAACGGGAGATCGTTCCCCTCGTTGTTGCGGATGGTGGCGAAGTCGAGCACCGAGGAGACCAGGACGATGCCGTTCAACTCGATGCCCCGTCCCTGTAGCACGGGTGCCAGGCCCGCCGATCGAAACGTGCCGTAACTCTCGCCCAGGAGGAACTTGGGTGAGCGCCAGCGATCGAATCGGGTGATATAGCGCCGAATGAACTCACCGACCCACTGCAGGTCCTCGTTCACCCCGTGGAATTGACTCTTGTCCTCGCCCTCCACGGGACGGCTGTACCCGGTCATGACGGGGTCGATCATCACGAGGTCGGTCACGTCGATGATGGAGTGCTCGTTGTCCACCAGGCGATAGGGCGGGCCGGGTTGGAATCCGTCCTCTGCCATCTGCACCCGCCGCGGACCCAGCGTCCCCATGTGGAGCCAGATGGAAGCGGAGCCGGGGCCGCCGTTGTACGCGAAGGTGATGGGACGTTGGGCTTCGTCGCCGGCGCCCTCCCGCGTATAGGCGACGAAGAACGCGTGCGCTTTGGGTGTGCCGGCCTCGTCCTCGAGGAGCAGTGTGCCGGTGGTGGCGGTGTACCGCACGTCGGATCCGCCGATCCGCGCTGTATGGGATGTGACCGAAAGGCTTTCCTTTATAACGGCCGCCGCGTCGGCCGCTCCTTCCTGGGCGGCGACGGGCGCGGCGAGTGTCAGCGCAAGGATGGCGAGTAGGGCACGCATCGCGGTCTCCGGGTTGAGAGGTCCGACAACGTACGTCCAAAGAGACGGCGGCGCGAGCCTGAGCCCGAGCCGCCGATGTTAACACCGCCATCCGACGTTTGACCTACTCGTTTCGTAGCGCCTCCATTGGATCGACTCTGGTGGCGCGCCGCGCCGGCAGATACCCGGCGAGGGCCGCAACGGCGCCCAACATGATGGGGACGGTGGTGAAGATGAGCGGGTCGCGCACACTCACGCCGAACACCATGGAATCCAGGAGTCGGCTGAGCGCGAAGGCGCCGCCCACACCCACGGCGATACCCAGGACCGCAAGCGTCAGTCCCTGACCCACCACGATGCGGAGCACCTCCACGGCCCGTGCCCCCAGCGCCATGCGGATGCCAATTTCCTGGGTGCGTTGACTTACGGAATAGGACAGCACGCCGTAGATACCGATGGCAGCCAGAGTGAGGGCAACGGCGGCGAAGATCCCCATTAGGATGAGGGCGAAGCGATCTCGTGCTACCTGGCGTCCCATGATGGTATCCATGGTGCGCGGGTGGTACACCACGAGGCTCTGGTCGACGGCCGCCAACTCGTTGCGCGCCGCATTCAGGAAACCGCTGGATTCTCCGCGCGTTTTGACTACCTGAATCAACGCCCAGTTGCGGTTGTCCCCGAACTCGGTGTGGGGTGCGTAGGCTGTAGGTTGAAACCCGCCCCGGTGGTTCACGGCCACGTCGCTCACGACCCCCACCACCGTGCGGACCTCGCCCACCGCTCCCACCTGCCTCCCGATGGCGTCACCGTCGGGGAACGCGCGGTCGGCGGCGGACTTGCTGATGATAGTCACCGCCGGGGCGTCCACGTCGTCGGACCGGGTGAACGTTCGACCCTGGAGGAGGGAGATGCCCATGGCCTCGAAGTAGTCGCCTTCCACGACTCGATTCTGCGCCGACATACCCTCCACCTCTCCGTCGACGTTCTCCCACCGGAATCCCCAACTGTGGTACCGTCCCGCCACCGGCAACCATGATGTGGCGCCCACCGCCTCGACCCCGGGAAGGGCCCGCAGGCGGTCCTGGAACGCGAGATGAAAGCGGATGCGCTGCTCCGGCTCGCCGTACCGTGCGTCCGGCAGGTGCACCTCGAATGTGGTGACGTTTTCGGCATTGACGCCGAGGTCGGTGCGGAGCAGTGTGACAAAGCTCTTCATCAACAGGCCGGCACCCACCAGCAACACCAACGCGAGAGCCATCTGGCTGGACACCAGCGCGCCTCGCATTTGACGTCCCCGGACGCCACCGGTGGTGCCCCGTGTGCTGTCCCGCAGCGAGTCGTTGAGATTCAGGCGTGCGGACCAGAGGGCCGGTACGAGCCCGAACATGAGGCCCGTGACGATGGTGAGGACGAGGGTGAATCCCAGGAGCCCGATGTCGAACGACACCTCGTTCGCCCGGGCCAGGGATTGAGGGCTGATGGCCAGGAGGAATCGCACGCCGACAAAGGTCACCGCGAGTCCCACCGCTCCCCCGGCGCCAGCGAGCACGAGCCCCTCGGTGAGGAGTTGGCGCGCGAGCCGGACCGCGCCCGCTCCCAGTGCCGACCGAACGGCCAATTCCCGCTGTCGCCCCACGCTCCGGGCGAGAAATAGGTTGGCCACGTTCACGCACGCGATGAGCAGCACCAAGCCGGCCGCCCCCATCAACACGAAGAGCATGGTTTTCGACGATCCCACCACCTCCTCGAACATGGGATAGATCTTGAGGGACCGTTGCTCGTTGGTTTCCGGGTACTGCACTTTGAGATTGGCACTGATGACGTCCAGCTGCGCTTGGGCCTGCGTCTGGCTCACGCCTGCCTTGAGTCGGCCGATTCCCGTGAGGTAGGTGTTGCCTCTCCCGTTGAACATGTAGTCCGGTTGGAGATCCTGGGGAATCCACGCGTCGATCTCACCGGCAACGACGTCCAAGAAGTTGGGCGGCATGACGCCGATCACCGTGTACGACACCCCGTCCATCGTGATGCCGCTTCCCACCACATCCGGATCGCCTCCGGCGATCTCCTGCCAGAGGTGGTGACTCAGCACCGCCACGCGGGCGCTCTCTCGCTCCTCGTCCAGCGTCAACGTGCGGCCCAACAGCGGCACGGCGCGATACACCTCGAAGTACCCTGAGCTGATGGGCAGGGCACGGATCCGCCGGGGCACACCGCCGGCGGTGATGTCGAGCCCCCGCTCCCGGTAGGTGTACAGCACGGCCAGGTGCTGAAAGGCGTCGACCCCGGCCCGGTGATCCACGAAGTCCGGTCCCGACAACACGCCGCGGGAATCGGGGAACTGGTCCCAGCCGGTGACCAGACGCACCAGCTGCTCGGGCTGGTCGTAGGGCAGGGGGGAAAGCAGCACGCTGTTCAGCACGGTGAACACGGCGGTGTTGGCGCCGATGCCCAGTGCCAGCGTCAAGATGGTGATGGCGGCAAAGCCAGGTGAGTGCCGCATGGTGCGCGCGGCGACGCGCAGATCCTGCCATATGCCTGCCATCAAATGGTCCTTTCGGTGGGGTACGTGTTGTACCGCATGACACGTGTCGATCACGGCGTCCATGTTGCCGAACCGTGTGAGCGCCCTGCGCCGCGCCTCCACTGGTGGCGTGCCGGCTCTTTCGTATTCCGCAATGCGCTGGGCGACGTGGAAGCTCAACTCGTCGGTGATGTTCTTGGAGATGGTGCGGCGCATGAACCGCTCGCGCAGCCACCTGAGCACCCGATGGACGAACACGCTGCTTGCCATGAGGTTCTAGGACTTCCGCATCATTTGTTCGACGGCGTCGGTGTACCGCTTCCACTCCGCCGATTCCAACGCGAGCTGGTCCCGCCCGAGGTTGGTCAACTCGTAGAACTTGGCCCGCCGGTTGTTGTCGGACCGACCCCACGTGGCCGCGATCCACCCGCGGCGTTCCATCCGGTGGAGGGCGGGGTAGAGGGATCCCTCCTCCACCCGGAGGACGTCCTCGGTGGACACTTCGATCATCCGTGCGATGTCATATCCGTGCATCGGCGTCTGGTCCAGGGCCTTGAGCACCAACATGTCCAGCGTGCCCCGGAGGAGGTCCAATCTGGTGTCAGTCACAGATTCTCCAGTAGAATTTCTATGGAAAGCTTAATTTGGGTCCCCTAGAAATTCAAGGGGAGACTGTCAGGGACTTGATATTTGAAACAAATACCGTCAATATGACGTCATTGAGAATGCAGCGCCGTGTCCCACAGCAAGCGAGAGCCCATGCCCGGAACGGCGCCTGAACCCCAAGGTTTCCTGCCGCTCCATCCCTTGGAACTCCGAGTCCTCTTGGTGCTCGCCGAGGGGGACGCCCACGGATACGGCCTCGTCAAACAGATCGAGGCCCGAGAGACGCACCTACCCAAGATCTACTCGGCGAACCTCTACCGACGCGTCCGGGATCTCCTGAGGAAAGGGCTGGTTGAGGACGCCCAGCCGCCCCAGGGTCCGGAGGTGGATCCCCGGCGGCGCTACTTCAGCCTGACGGGGGTCGGACGGGAGGTGCTCCGTGCCGAGGTTGCTCGAATCGAGAGCCTGGCCGCCGAAGCAAAACGGCTCGACCTCGGGTCGGAAACGTGAGCGGCACGATGACGTCAGAGCGCCTTTACCGTCGACTTCTTGCCCTCCTGCCGGGGGAATTGCGGAAATCGTTCGGCGATGACATGGCGCTCCTGTTCGTGGACCGCCTCGCTGAAGCCAGGGGCGGATGGGGGAGGACGTGGATCTGGCTCCGCGCCGTCTCCGACGTCACCGTCAGCGCCCTCGCTGAGGTGCTGGGCCGCCACCGCGCAAAACCAAAACATCTCAATCGATTCCAACCATCCGAGCAGTTCGGTCCAGGCCGACGCCGCCGGGCATCGAAAGATCTCATGAACACTGTCCTTCAAGACGTTCGCTATGCCATCCGGGGAATGGTCAAGAACCCCAGCTTCACAATCGTCTCCATCGTCACACTCGCGTTGGGGATCGGTGCGTCGACCGTCGCGTTCACCCTGGTGAATGGGGTGCTCATTCGCCCGCTCCCGTTCCGTGATCCGGATCGCCTGGTGATGCTGTGGGAGCGACGGGCAAACGGCCAGGAACTCACGCTGTCTTATCCCAACTTTGACGATTGGCGAAACGAATCGCAGAGCTTCGAGGGGATTCTCGCCATAAAATTCGCCTACGACGCTTCGGTGCTCGGCGGAGTGGAGCCAACCCGCGGCACGATCCTGGGCGTTTCCCGGGAGTTCTTCAGCCTTCTGGGTGTCCGGCCTCTGTTGGGTCGTGCCATTCTGCCCGAAGAGAACCGTTCCGGAGGGGAGGCGGTGGCAGTTCTCGGATATGGGTTTTGGGAAAGACACTTCGGCGGCGTGACCGATCTCAACTCCCTCAACGTGACGATCTCGGGTACGTCCTACGCTGTTGTGGGAGTCATGCCCCCTGGATTCAAGGTATTGGAGGAGGGGGATGTGTACCTCCCCACGGAGCGGCGCCCGCTGCGAGCCCGGAGCTCGCACAATTTCAGAGCGGTGGGGCGACTTGCCCCGGGTGTAACGGTGGCACAGGCCAAAGAGGAAATGGACCGCATTGCCGCCGGGATCCTCGCGGCATACCCCGACGAGACATGGACCGTGGCGGTGAACATGCGTCCGCTTCGGGGTGAGATCGTCGGCGAGGTAGATCGGCCGCTCTTCCTCCTGATGTGTGCGGCCGGGATGCTCTTGCTTCTCGCGTGCGCCAACTTGGCCAGCACGCTGATGGCGCGGAACACCCTCAGACAACGGGAGATCGCCATTCGCACCGCCGTTGGGGCCGCCCGGGGGCGACTGGTACAGCAATTGTTTACGGAGAGTCTGTTGCTGGCCGGAGCGGCGGGAGCAGTGGGACTGGCCCTTTCCGAAATCGTGTTGACGTTGGTTCGCTCGGGGGGAGTGGATCTGGTCCCCAGGCTTCAAACCGTCTCGATGGATACGAGGGCCGTCCTCTTTGCGATGGCTGCCACGCTGGTCACCTCTGTCGCGTTCGGCCTCCCGCCGGCGCTCAGGGTCTCGGGCGAGGCGGCGGATACGCTTCGCGGAGGACAGCGTGGTGAACCCGTCGGCGGCAGGAGAGCGGGGTGGAATCTTCTTGTTGGGGGAGAAGCAGCGCTCGCCGTCGTTCTCGTTGCGGCCTGCGGCTTGCTGATCCGCAGTCTGCAGGAGGTGCTTTCCGAAGAGACCAACTTCCGCCCGGAAGGTGTCCTCTCGGTGGCCATGGATTTCTCGGCCAACCGCTACGAATCCGTGGAAGCCCGGATCGCCGAGTTGGACGAGCTGAAGCGGGAATTCGCATCGCTCCCAGGGGTCACCGCCGTGGGATTCGTGAGCTACCTACCCATGGAAGGGACGAAGATGACCGGTCCCGTCTTCCGTTCTCCTCCTCCACCCGTGATGGACCCGGACAGACCCGGCACCAGTTCGGGATGGCGTGTGGTGGACGAAGACTACTTCACTGCTTTGGGCATTCCCGTCCTTGACGGCCGGGCGTTCTCCCGGGAGGACGGACCCAATGCTCCTCCCGTGACCATCTTCAACCAAGCACTGGCTCAGAAGGTCTTCCCGGGAGAGGACGCAGTCGGAAAGCTGGTGCAGACCATCCCATTCTGGACCGGGGTGGACCTGACGGTGGTAGGAGTGGTAGCGGAGGCGCGGGACTGGCGTCGGGCGCCCGGGAGCCAACCGGAGGTTTTTGTCTACTGGCCCCAACGCCTGCGGTACACAGAGGATCTCACCGCGGTCATCCGCACGACCGGTAACCCGGCCAACCTGGCGGGGCCGGCGCGCGAACGCCTTCGGAGCATTGCGCCGAATGTTCCGGCCACGATCCACACGATGAGTGCCCTCGTGGGTGAGAGCCTCAGAGAGCGGAAGTTCACGCTGGCGGTCCTGGGAGGCTTCGCGGCACTCTCACTGCTGCTGGCGGCGGTCGGGATCTATGGGGTGGTGAGCTATTCTGTATCCCGCCGCAGCCGAGAGATCGGAATCCGGCTGGCCCTTGGAGCGGCGTCGGGCACGGTGCGGCAGCGGATCTTCTCCACCTCACTTGGCGTGGTGGCTCTGGGTACTGCCCTGGGCGTGGTCATTGCCATCATCATGGGAGGTGTTCTCGAGAGCCTGCTCTACGGCGTAAGCCCCCGGGACCCCATGATCCTCATCCTGGCGCCGGCGATCCTTTTCGCCGCGGCCGCGTTGGCGATCTGGGTCCCGGTAGTCCGGTACACGAGGGTGGATCCCCTGGTGACGATGCGCGCGGAGTGAGACCCTGGAGTCTTTCGAGCCTTGACGCGTCCGAGGCGCGCCTCGGACACCGCGTGTAGCTTGCTGGGATGACTTCCAAATCAACATCGCCGACCGTCCGCTTCCTGGGCGGTGCCGGAACGGTCACCGGATCCAAACATCTCATTTCCGCCAACGGATCCCGCGTCCTCTTGGACTGCGGGCTGTTTCAAGGACTCAAGGAGCTGCGGCTCCGCAACTGGGCCGCTCCCCCCGTCGATCCCAAGACCGTCGACGCGGTGGTGTTGAGTCACGCGCACCTGGACCACTCGGGCTACCTCCCCCTCTTTGCACATCGGGGATTCGATGGTCCCATCTACTGCACGCCTGCCACGCAGGAGCTGGCCGCGATTCTCCTCCGGGATTCCGCCTATCTCCAGGAAGAACAGGCAGCCCATGCCAACCGGTTCGGATACTCCAAGCACAAACCCGCTGAGCCCCTGTACACGATGGAGCACGTGGAGCGGATGCTGCCGCAGTTCGTTGCCCAAGCGTACGAGGAGCCGTTTTCCGTCGCCGATGGGATCGAAGGAGTCTTCCGGCACGCGGGCCACATCCTGGGGTCGGCCACGGTACAGCTCGATTTGGATGGGACCCCAAAACGCCGAGTGGTGTTTTCGGGAGACCTGGGACGGTGGGGCCGACCGATCCTCAAGGATCCGGGCTTCAGCGATGCGGCCGACGTGCTCCTCGTGGAATCCACATATGGCAACCGCCAACACGAGGGGGACCCGGACGAAGAGCTGGCCCGGGTGGTGCGAGAGAGCGCCGCGCGCGGAGGCGCCCTCGTCATTCCGGCGTTTGCCGTGGGCCGGACCCAGGAACTGCTGTGGCGGCTCCGGGAGCTGGAGGACGAGGGACGGATCCCCGTGCTCCCGGCCTACGCCGACAGCCCCATGGCCATCAATGTCACCAACGTGTACCTGCGCCACCCCGAGGATCACGATCTCGAGATGAAGGAGCAGATGACGGACGGGCGCTCGCCGCTCCAGAGCGGGCTGTTCCGGACGGCGAGGACCGTCACGGAGTCGAAGGCCCTCATGCACCTGAAAGGTCCGGTAATCATCATCTCCGCCAGCGGAATGGCCACGGGCGGTCGCATTCTGCACCACCTCAAGCGCCGACTCCCCGACAAGCGGACCACGGTGCTCCTGACGGGTTTCCAGGCAGCGGGAACTCGGGGAAGGATGTTGCAGGAAGGCGCGCGGGAACTCCGCATGCACGGCCAGAAGGTTCGCGTCCGCGCCCGGGTGGAGACCATCTACGGGTTGTCCGCCCACGCGGACCGGGACGAGCTGTTCCGCTGGCTCGCCGGCTTCCAGCAGAAACCCGGCCACACGTTTGCAGTGCATGGAGAGCCGAATGGGTCCAACGATTTCGTGGCCGCCGTGGAGGAGCGCCTCGGTTGGAGGGCCAGTGTCCCAGGCGACGGCGCAGAGCACGCCATAGGGTAGCCGCTTCTTAAGATCATCATGAAGGTCTCCACACAAACGTGTCGTGGAGTCCCATTTCGCTAGTGACGTGTTGCGGGAGTTTGTATCGTAGAATGTTGCCACCAAGGCGAGCGCCCGTGAGTCACGTCCAGAGTTCCCAACCTCTTTCCCTCCCGGTCATTCCTGCCGGCGGGTCACCTCCCATCGATCGCGGCAGTAACCTCGACGAACGGTTCGCGAAGCTCGAAGAGCGGTTGGATGAGGTGGTCCGGGACGGATTGGTGGTGGCGTTCTCCGGAGGCGTCGACAGTGCGTTCTTGCTGTGGGCCGCGGGACGGTCCGCCGGACGGACCGGAGGCAATGTCGTTGCCCTGACCACGGTCAGCGACAGCATGCCTTCCGGGGATTTGGATGACAGCGTGCGGTTTGCCGAGGACGTGGGCGTCGAGCATGTGGTCGCACAGAGCGCCGAACTCCAGGATCCCGCGTACGTGCGGAACGACACGGACCGGTGCTACCACTGCAAGGCCGAGTTGTTTCGCATCGCGGAGCGACTGTCCACCGAAAGCGGCATGCGTTGGATCGCCTATGGGTATTCCATGTCGGACCACCACGATGTGCGGCCGGGGCACAGAGCGGCGCTGGAGAGCGGTGTGGTGAGTCCCCTTGCCGACGCCGGGTTGGACAAGGAGGGCATTCGCACCTTGATGCGCCGGCACGGACTCCAGCTCGCAGACAAGCCGGCGAGCCCTTGCCTCAGCTCCCGCATCATGACGGGCCTCTCCATCTCGAGCGAACAACTGGAAGACGTGGAGCGCCTGGAGACGATGCTCCGCGCTGGTGGCGTGAAGGTCTGCCGGGTGCGCGTGTGCGATGCCCGGCCCGGCTACTTCCTGCGCATCGAGGTCGGCCCGGATGAGATGGCAAAGGTGCTGCCGCTCCGGGATGAACTCGTTGGTGAGGCGAAGCACAGGGGATACTGCTGGGTGACCCTCGATCTCGCCGGCTACCGCACCGGAGGGGGGAACGCGTGAACGGTCACGACCTCGCCCGCTTGCTGCAGGAGGTGGCCCAGGGTCTGGTGCCCGTCACCGACGCCCTCGAGCAATTGCAGCAGGGGCCGTTCCGCAGCGACGAGACGTCGTTCGCGACGCCGGACTTTCACCGCCGTCTGCGACTGGGCATGGGGGAAGTCGTGTACGGGGAAGGGAAGACGGTCTCACAGATACTGGAGATCGTCGAGCGCTTGTCCCAGTCGGGGGAGCCTGTTCTCGTCACGCGACTCGATACGGAGCGCCTCGATGCGGTCGAGGCCGCGTATCCCAAGGCTCGCCTGAACCGGACAGGGCGGACGGCCCTCGTGAACTCCCTGGTTTCCAAGGATGCCTCGAGTGGCGAACCCTTCGTGGCCGTCGTCTCCGCGGGCACGAGTGACCAGCCGGTTGTGGAGGAGGCGTGCGAGGTCTGCGTCGCGATGAATGTGGCGTACGAAAAGGTGACGGACGTTGGAGTGGCCGGCGTGCATCGCATGGTCAATGCGCTCCCCCTGTTGCGGAAAGCCGCAGCCATTGTCGTGGTGGCGGGCATGGACGGCGCCCTTCCCAGCGTCATCGGTGGGCTCGTTGGGCGGCCGGTGATCGGTGTGCCCACGAGCGTGGGATACGGGGTGAGCTTGGGTGGGTTGAGTGCGTTGTTCACGATGCTCAATTCCTGTGCGCCGGGCGTCACGGTGACGAACATCGACGCGGGGTTTTCGGGGGCGGTTGCGGCGTGCAACATCGTGCGGGGGGTACGGGAGGCCGATGCGGATCGGGCGGAGTCGTCGGCGGTCGAAGCAAGGGATCTGACGTGAAGACGCTGCTGCTGGAAAGCGTGGCCGGTGTTGCCGGAGACATGTTTGCGGCGGCTTTTCTCGACGCGGGCCTCGTGGATCCCGACGCCGTGCGGGCGGTGCCCGGCCAACTGGGGTTTCACGACGTCACGGTGACGATCTCTCACCCCAAGACGGCGACGATGCGCACCACGCATGTCGACGTGGAGGCCCCGCACGACCACGCTCACACGGCGTATCGAGACGTCGATCGTCGGATTGGAGAATCCGACCTGGCGCCGGCAGCGAAGGAGTTCGCCGCAAAGGTGTTCGCGCTGTTGGCTGTGCATTTCCACGAAGTCGGCGCGGTGGACTCAGTGGTGGACGTGGCATTGGCGGGACTCTGCGTGAGCGTGGTGGCTCCCGAGCAGGTGCTCGCCACGCCGGTCAAACTCGGCCGCGGATCGATCGAGATCCAGCACGGGGTGCACGCAGTTCCCCCACCCGCATCCGCGCGACTCGCCGAGGGCTTTCCCGTCGCCGACGTGCCCGCCGCGATCACGGCACCTGACATCGAGCTCTCCACACCAACGGGATTGGCAATCCTCAAGGCCCTTGCACCCAGATTCGTCGACGCGTGGCCGGCGGGGACGCTGAGGGCGCAGGGGATGGGGTCGGGAACGCGGGACTTGGGTTCCTACCCGAACGTGTTTCGGGTGGCACTGTTCGATGCGGATGCCGGCGGGGAGCCGAACGGCGCTCTGCCCACCGACTTTGTTTCCGACACGGTGATGGAGATCTGCTTCAACATCGACGACGAGCCGGGAGAGCGGGTCGCGTGGATTGCCGAGCACCTATTGGAGTCGGGGGCGCTTGACGTCTGGTCTACGAATATCGTGGGGAAGAAGGGACGTCCAGCCGTACAGATGTCCGTCCTCTCCTCCCGGGGACAATGGGGAGAGTTGGCCGACTGGATTCTTCGCTATACGTCGACGTTTGGCGTCCGCTACCGATCCTGGGATCGCCTCAAGCTCGAACGGTCCTTTGAAGTCCGGCAGCTCGATGGACACGACGTGCGGTTCAAGATCGGTTCGACGACAAGTGGCGACGTCATGAAAGAAAAGCCGGAGTACGAAGACCTAAAACATGTATGGAAGAAGGGGTCGACATGAGCGTCAACGGCAAGTCTTTTATTAGCCGGCGCAATTTTCTCAAGAGCTCGGCGGCAGGTCTTGCCGTGTTCCCCGCGGCCGGGATGGGTTACCGGAGTCCCGACGGGCCGGTGCGCAACACGAACGTCGTGCTGGTGAAGACCGGTGACAGAAAGCAAGGCGTGAGCCAAGCACTCAAACTCCTGGACCTGACAGGCGCCAACAACAAGCGGGTCGTAGTCAAGCCGAATTTCAACACTGCCGACGACGCTCCCGGATCCACGCACAACGATACGCTGAGTCAGCTCATGTACGAGTTGCATGAGCGGGGCGCCAGAGACATCACGCTGGGCGAGTCCAGCGGACCCCCCAATACCGGGGGCGTGATGGAAGAGAAGGGTATCTTCGACCTGGCCCGGGACAGCGAGTTCGGCATCGTCAATTTCGACGAGATGCCGGAGAGCGATTGGGTCCACTTTCCTTCCGCCGGGACCCACTGGCCTGAGGGCTACTATTTACCGAGGCATGCGGTGAACGCCGAATACCTCGTGTCGACGTGCTGTTTGAAGACGCATGGGTATGGTGGCGTTTTCACGATGTCACTGAAGTTGGCGGTAGGGCTGACGCCCAAGATGATCAACGGCACGGCCCCCCGCCGCACGATGCACCGCTCGCCCGATATGCGGAGGATGATCGCCGAGTTGAACGGCGGCTACAAACCCCAGCTGATTGTGCTGGACGGTGTGGACGCGTTTGTCGACGGCGGCCCGTCCAACGGCGCGCTCCGCAAGGCAAATGTGATCATTGCCGGGACGGATCGAGTTGCCGTGGACGCCGTGGGCGTTGCCGTGTTGAAGGAGCTCGGATCGAACGAGGCCATCATGGGCCGGAAGATCTTCGAGCAGGAGCAGATCCAGCGGGCCGCAGAGTTGGGGTTGGGGGTCAGCAGCACGGCGGAGATCGAGCTGGTGACTCCCGACGCGGCCAGCCGGCAGTATGCGGCGGACCTTCGGCCGATTCTGGCTCAGGGGTAGCCGGCTGACGAATCGCTAGAACCGCACGCGCAGCCCCAGCTCTTGCCGGCCGTCCCACGTCCGGCGCGCAGTTCCCGCGGAGCTACCGGAAGGCGGCAACGACGACGGTCGCGTTGTCGGTTCCGCCGCCGTCGAGGGTCTCGCGGAGCAGCGCCCCACACGCCTCCTGTGCCGTTGCGGCCTGAGTGAGGACCTCCCGGATCCGCTGGTCACTCAGGTGTTTCGTCAACCCATCGGTGCACAGCATCAGCGTGTCGCCTGGCTCCAGTTCCACCTGGGAGATCTCGGCGGTGACCTCCTCGTCTCCCACACCGATGGCCTGGGTCAGGACGTCGCTGAGCGGAGAGTCGTCCACCTGAGCGGGCTCGAGGAGCCCCTCCTCGACCAGGGCCTGGGCCATGGTTTGGTCCTTCGTCACCTGAACCATGGTTTCATGCCTGAGGTGGTAGCAGCGGCTGTCCCCGATCTGGACGACATAGGCCCGGGGCCACAGCACGTGGGCCATGGTGAGGGTGGTCGCCCCGCTTCCATGGCGCGTCTGCTTTGCCTCGGAGCGCACGGCGGCATCGCTTTCCTCCACCAGCCGGGCCAACTCGCTCATGAGTTCCTGCTGGACCTGGTGATCGAGCTTGTAGAAACACCGCATGGAGTTGGTCACGTAGCTCACGACGGTGTCGAGGGTCAGTGCACTGGCCTCCTCGCCCCCCGCAATGCCGCCAACACCATCCGCGACCAACAGCATGAGGGCCCGGGCGCCGCTGGAGAATCGTTGTTGGTAGTGTGCAGGGATGCTGGTGTGGGTGACGTCGATGACCTTGTGCAGCTCGGCGATGAGGAACTGGTCCTGGTTGGCCCGTCGCACGTGGCCGATGTCGGTGCAGCCGTAGGAGTCGACCGGAATGCCGTCAGAGAGTTGCATGGTCCACCTCCGTGTGGGTCGATCCCGAATCCCATAGGGAAGATGCCCTCCGGGATCCAGAGACGGAATCCTTGGTATAGACCGTCCTGGGTAGTCGTTTATAATGGGGGAGGTGGATGTGGACTTTAACGTAGCTTCATACAGGTCGACGAACATGGTCAAAAAGCACTTCGCGGCAGCCGCATCCTTGCTGCTCGTCCTCTCGTGCGACAACCCCACCGAGCCGGTCGACATCCTCACCCAACTGCGGGCGTTGCCCGGTGTGACGGTCACGGAGATCGAGCCCCACTACGACTACCCCCGGGCGTTTCGGCTCGACATCACCCAACCTGTGGATCACGATGCTCCCAACGGCCCGCAGTTTACGCAGCGGGCGTACCTGTTCCACGTGGACGACGACATGCCCATGGTCTTCGCCCCCAGCGGCTACGGCACCAGCCCCAGGTCGGGCCAGGAAATTGCCGGTGTGCTGGGGACCAACGCGCTCAACGTCACGCACCGTTATTTCGTCGATGCCGAACCGGATCCGATGGATTGGCAGTATCTGACCGTCGAGCAATCGGCGGCGGATCATCACCACATCGTGGAGCTATTCAAGGAGGTGTACCCCGGTCCGTGGGTGAGTGCTGGCGCCAGCAAGGGCGGTGAGACCGTCCTGTTCCACCGCCGGTTCTATCCGGATGATGTCGACGCCACCATTGCCTACGTCGCCCCGCTCGTATTCGGGACCGCCGACCCGCGGTTCCTCGGGTTCTTGGAGTCGATCGGTGGTGACGAGTGCCGCAACAGGATCCACCGGTTCCAGCGCACGATGCTGGCGCAGCGGGACAGTCTCCTCGGGCGGTTTGCCGATTGGTTCGTGGAGCGCGATCTGGCGATGAGCGGGGACGTGGAAGCCGTGTTCGAGTCATCGGTCCGCTCGTACGATTGGACGTTTTGGCAGTATCACGCGTACGACTGCTCGTCGATTCCCGAGCTTGGCGTCGCCACCTACGACGAGATGCTGGAGCACATGGCCGAAGTGGTGCGTCTGGACCGTGCGTCCGACGACAGTGACTACTATTTCCGCCCCTACGTCTATCAGGCGTTCACCCAGATCGGGTATCCCGCCCGAACCTACGATCACCTCGAGGATCTCTTGGTGTACGAACCGGGGCACGTGGGCAGAGCGACGTTCGACCCCCTGGGGGTCGAGCTGGTCTACGATCCGTCAGTCGTCGTAGACGTGTACCGTTGGCTCCAGACCACAGGGGAGGAGATCGTCTATATCTACGGGGACATTGATCCCTGGACGGGCGGCGCCGTGGAGGAACCGTCCGCAATGTTGGACGTGGAGTGGATTCTGCAGGAAGGCGCCGACCACCGGGTGAGGATCGCGGACCTCGATGAACGACAGGCGGTGTACTCGGCGCTCGAGCGATGGCTGGGCGTCGAGGTCAGCGCGCGGGTGGTGGCCGACTTTCTCCGGACGCTTGCCGATACGGGAGACGACCTGCTGATTCAAGGCATGTGATCTACCGTGGTAGGAGTCTTCACTGCCGTAATCGTTCGATGAATCCGGCATCAACCCAGTAGATGCCCGCGTTGCCGTTTCCCGGATTCTCGTAGCGATCCCTCAGGTACCGAGACGTTAGCCGTTCGGGCCACTCGTCGCGGCCGATCCGCCGCGTGGACATGAAGAAGAAGTACTTCCCGTCTGGTGAGACGTACGGCGACATTTCGACGAACGCCGTGTTGACCTCTTCCCCCATGTTCACCGGCTCGCTCCACGTATCGTCCTCGTCGCGAAAGACGATGTAGTAGTCAGAGCTCCCAAAGGAATCGTCGCGTCTGTCGGTGGGGACGATGAGATAGCTCTCGTCCGGCGCGACGAAGGCGTTGTACTGCGACGGCGTCGAGTTGACCTCCGGCCCGAGGCGCTCCGGTTCGGTGTATTGCCCGTCGACGAATCGGGATCGGTAAATGGCGCTCCCCGCCGGGTCGGTCTCTCCGCGAGTGAAATAGAGTGTGCCGTCCCGGGTAACCGACGGGAAGAACTCCGCGCCCTCGGTGTTCACGGGCGGTCCCAAATTGTAGGGTTCGCTCCAGCCCTCGTCGGTGCGGTCCATGACCCAGATATCTTCGTTGGTCCACCGGCCGACATCGTCGTCCTCGGGATCGGCATCCCTCGGAGGCCGGTTGGAGAGAAAGAAGAACCGCTGCCCGTCCGGCGAGATGTGGGGCTCCAGGTTGAAGAACCGGGGGTCCCGGGAGAATGGCGCCACCTCCGGCTCGGTCCAGCGGCCGTCTTCGAGTGTCGACTGCATGATCACAGTGAACCCGCTTTCGAGGACGCCGAAGTAGAGCTCGTTCCCGTCGGGTGTCATGGCGACGTCCCGCGTGTACATCCCGGTGGTGACGATGCCGGGGGCAAACAGCTCCGGTGTTGCGCCTGGGGGATTCTGGCCCAGGTACGGGCCTGATAGGTCGGGGAATTCCGTGGTCTCCTCAGTACCGCAACCCGCGGCAGCCACGCCGGCGCAACACGTGATCAGCGCCGCCCGAAATGCAGGAGTTCGTTTCATTGGTTGCCCATCATCGCGTCGCGGATCGCCTTGAATGCCGACCCGTCTTTCCAGTTGGGGAAGGTCGACTCGTTGGCGATGCGGTGTCCGATTTGGAAGAAGATTCGTAGATCGTCGACAGCGCCGGCGTAATCCCAGTCCGCATTGAACTCGTCCGACGGCTGGTGGTAGTGCTGGGCGCGCCATTCGTCATTCCGGGCTCTGGTCCACTCCTCACCGTGCTCCACGTGGTCGACGCCCTTGCCCGGGTATAGGGCCGGCACCCCCACCTTCGCGAAGTTGAAGTGGTCCGAGCGGTAGTAGGATCCGGCCTCGGGGTTGGGGTCGCCCTTCACCTCGCGTCCGACTGCCGTGGCAAACTCGATCAGGTAGTCATCCAGCTCCGAGTTGCCATAGCCCACGATGGAGATGTCGCTCATGGGGCCGTAGACGTTGATGACATCCATGTTGAGGGCGGCAACCGTCTTTTCCAGGGGCACCACCGGGTTCTGCCCGTAGTGGGCCGATCCCAGCAGTCCTTGTTCCTCAGCGGTGACGGCCAGGAACAGAATCGAGCGGGAGGGCCGCTCGTCCAGCGCGGCAAAGGCTTCGGCCATTTCGAGAAGGGCTGCAGTCCCCGTGGCGTTGTCCAGCGCCCCGTTGTAGATGGAGTCGCCGTCGACGGAGGTGCCGATGCCGAAGTGGTCCCAGTGGGCCATGTACACGAAGTACTCGTCGGCCCGATCGGAACCCGGGAGCAGCGCGAGAAAATTGCGCGAGGACGACCGCTCGACCGTGTTCCGCACCGACACCGAGGCCGTGAGCCCCAACGGCACCGGTGTGAAGCCCGGTTGGCTCGCGAGAGTCTTCAGAGAGTCATAGCTGAGGCCGGCCTGCTCGAAGATGGCCCGGGCCGTCTCCACGGTCCACCATCCCTCGATGGCCGCTCGTGACATGTTGTCGTCCTCGGAGACGAGTCCGAACTCTGCGCCTGACCACCCCCGCTGCACCACGGCCCACGGATACGCCGCCGGGGCGGTCTCGTGCACGATGAACAAGCCATCCACCCCCTGACGGGCCGCTTCCTCGAACTTGTACGTCCAGCGACCGTAGTACGTCATGGCGCGGCCGTTGAAGAGGGCGGCGTCTTCGGCGGCGAATCCGGGATCGTTCACCAGTACGACCGCCGTCTTCCCGCGAAGGTCCATCCCCTCCCAGTCGTTCCAGTCGTACTCGGGCGCCACGGCGCCGTACCCCAGGAACACCAGCTCCGAATTGTCGATGCCGGAGCGGTCGACGACTCGCTTCGTGGCGGCAACGAACTCCTCGCCGTAGCGAAACCGGTTGCTGGCTCCGTTGCCGCGGATCTCGAGCGTGCTCGGATCGGCCGTGATGGCCACCAGTGGCACGTCTTGGTAGAAACTCTCTCCGTTCCCCGGTTCCAACCCCAACCGCTCGAATTCGATCCGGAGAAATTCCATGGTCATGTCTTCGCCCCGTGACGACGGCGCCCGGCCTTCAAAGTCGTCGGATGACAACGTGCGGATGTCGGTCTCCAGGTCTTCCGCCTTGATGGAGTCCAGGGCTGCCTCGACGTCGCAGTCGGCGGCACATCCTCCAACCGCAAGCAGAGCAAGGCAAAACAGGGTCAATCTTAATGTTTTGTTCATGGCAATTTCTCTAAAACCGCAAGGTTGAGGAACATATCTAACGGGGAGATTCTACGGGGACATCTGCAAACTCCGTAGGGGACACTGCATCCGCAACCCAGCCGGCTGTTTTCCCCAATGCGCCGCAGCTTCCCGAGGCGCTCGCGAACAACCGGAGTGTTGAGCTACGCATGCCTGAGACTGTTCGCATCGCTCGCAAACTCAGCAATTTGGGTCTCGTGCCCGTCGATAGCTCGCCGGTCGCCACCGAGGTCGTCAACATCGATGGCAAACAGTGCAAGGTCGTCGCCAGTCGCCACGCCATGGGGACGCTTGTGGCGATTTCGGTGATATGCTCGTCACAACAACGAGCGGAGGAGGCGATCGGGCGGGCGTTCGAGGAGATGGATCGGTTGATTGACCTCCTGAACCGATACGACGGTGCGTCGGCCGTGTCTGCCCTGAACGACCACGGTCGCCTGGCCGGCCCGCCACCGGAGTTGGTGGAGCTCATTGTCCAATCCCTCTACCATCACGCGCTGTCTCGTGAGGCCTTCGATATCTCGATCGCGCCTCTCGTGAACCTCTACCGGGAGCGCCTCGAGGGTGCCGCGACCCAAGAGCCGACCAAAACCGAGCTGGTTGAGGCACTGGAGCTCGTCGGGTCCCAAAACATCAAGCTGTCGCAACAGCGCATCGGCTTCAAGAAACCCGGCATGGGGATCACCCTCGATGGCATCGCCAAAGGGTTCATCGTCGACGTGATCGCCGGCGTCCTGCGCAAGCACGGAATCAAGAACTTCCTGATCAATGCCGGCGGGGACATCAGAACCGCCGGAGTCAAGGAACGGAGGCAACCGTGGACCATCGCCGTTGAAGATCCGTCCAAACAGGGGCTGTTCCCGGACACGATCGAACTGCGAGATGCGGCGGTGGCCACTTCGGGGAGCTACGAGATCCACTTCGATCGCGAAAAGCTCTTTCACCACATCGTGAGTTCGCGGACCGGCAAATCACCGACACGCAATGTAAGCGTTTCCATTGTGGCGCCCTCGACCATGGAGGCCGACGCCTTGGCCACCAGCGTGTTCGTCATGGAGCCACATGAGGGAATCGCGTTCATCGATGCGCTCCCGGGGCGGGAGTGCCTGATCATCGATCCACAGGGAGCGCGCTCGGCATCTCGCGGCTGGAGGAGCGCGATCCATTAACGGAGAAGAGGCGCAGCCTATGCAAGCGTTAGCGAAGCCCTATACCAACTTCCAGGCAACGGTGTTGGTGGCCCTCCGAATACTCATCGGGTGGCATTTTCTCTACGAGGGGCTTGCCAAATTGACCAACCCCTACTGGTCTGCGGCGGGCTACCTCTCCGAGGCCCAGTGGTGGTTCGATGGAACCTTCCTCAATATCGCGGCCAGTCCGTCGGCGTTGGCGGTGGTGGATTTCCTCAATATCTGGGGACTCATACTCATCGGACTGGGTCTGGTGCTGGGGTGTCTGGCCCGCCACGCCGCGATCGCCGGAGTGGTCCTGCTGGCGCTGTACTACATCGCGGCGCCGCCGTTCGTGGATCTAGCATACTCCATGCCGAGTGAGGGGAGCTATCTCGTCGTCAACAAGGTTCTGATCGAGCTGGTCGCTCTGCTCGCAGTCATGGCGTTTCCCACGAGCAAGGTGTTCGGGCTTGACCGATTCATCTACTGGAAGAGGAGCGCGGAGCACGGGGCTCTGGGGAGCACATCATGAACGACGAGAACAAGCACAACGACGTCGATACGACGGATGCCGGCGCTTCGACCCCGGGTAGTTGGAGCAGCATTAGCCGCCGGGGACTCATCAAGGCGCTGGTCTCGATTCCTGTTCTGGGGGTCTTCTTCTACAACTACTTCAAGAAGAAGGCGACGGACCAGATCAAGAAAGAGGCCATTCTTTCGGAGTTGGGCGTGGTGGAGGGAGGGCCGGCGTTCATTCCCCAAGCGATCTCCAGGCCGCCGGGTGAGCGGATCCGTGTCGGCATCATCGGGTTTGGCGGTGAAGGGGAAGCACTGGTGCGGAACGCCGGGTTCGCCCACCCCCAATGGGTGGAAGACGCGCGGCAGGCGGCCAGAGAGGATCCCCGGAACAAGGGACTCGAGGTCTATCTGGGTCAGGAGGACCTGAACATCGCCATCACCGCCGTGTGTGACGTCTTCGACACGCGGGCGGAGCGGGCGATTGCCGCTTCGCAGGTGGACGTGCGGTCCGGTGGCGGGCCGGCGATGCCTGCGGCCACGCGGTACCGGCGGTACACCGATCTACTGGAGAGTGGCGATGTAGATGCGGTGTTCATCGCCACACCGGACCACTGGCACTCGCGGATGACCATCGATGCCGTCCATGCCGGAAAGCACGTCTACTGCGAGAAGTGCATGACGCGCACCGAGGACGAGGCCCACGCCATGCACGCGGCGGTGAAGAGCTCGAACATCGTCTTCCAATTGGGTCACCAGAATCGTCAATCGGAGAGTCACATCAAGGCCCGGGAGATCGTGGACGCCAACATTCTCGGTCCCATCACGCTGGTCGAGGGTACGACGAACCGGAACTCGGAGTGGGGTGCGTGGGTGTGGGGCATCCCCGAGGAAGGGAGCCCCGAGACCATCGATTGGGCGCAGTTCGAGGAGCCTGCGCCACACAAGGTGCCATTCAGCTTGGAGCGCTTCTTCCGGTGGCGGTGCTGGTATGATTACGGCACCGGCCTGGCGGGCGACCTGTTGTCTCACGAATACGACGGCGTCAATCAGATCCTGGACCTCGGCATCCCCAAGACGGCTGTGGCGTCCGGGGGCGTCTACTACTTCAAGGACGGGCGCGACGTCCCCGACGTGTTCCAGGCGGTGTACGAGTATCCCGAGCGTGATCTCACGCTCGTGTACAGCGCGACGCTGGCCAACAGCAACTACCGCGGCCTGACGTTCATGGGACACGACGCGTCGATGAAGGTGAGCGGCGACCTCACCGTGTCTGCGGACGGGGCATCCACGCGCTACTCGGACAAGATCGCGGAGGGGGTGATCGATCCGTCACGGCCCATGTTCACGTACCGACCGGGCTTCAAGGGGATCGATGCGGTGACCTCGGCGACGGCGGACTACTTCGCCAGCCGGGGGTTGCTCTACACGTACCGGGGTGGCCGGCGGGTGTCCGCCTATCACTTGTTGATCAAAGAGTGGTTGGACGTGATTCGCAACGGCGGCGAGACGAGCTGCAACGTGGATCGCGGATTCGAGGAGGCGATCACCTGCCACATGGCGACGCGGTCTTATCTGGAAGGCCGCAAGGTGGAGTGGGATCCCGCACGCCGGAGGATCGTGTAGCGAGGAGCGAGCGGTCTAGATCGGTCCGATCTTGCGCTGCCCGAACACGCGGCGCAGGGTCGACCGATTCTTCCCGCCGTTCAGGTGTCTGTCCGCGTCGAGGATCGCCCGGGCCCCACGGGCGAACGTGGTAAATCCGTCGAGCTGGAAATGACTCTCCACGATGATGCGGTCTGCGGTTTCCCGCCCGAGCCGTTCCCGAATATCCCACAGCGTCGCCGACCAGATTTCCCCGTTGAAGTGCTCCGGGTGTTTGGGATTGAAGTCGTCGTAGGTCCAATCCCAATCTAGTCGCCGGAGGCACGGGGGATCCGCGTCGGGGTCCTGCAATCCGATTAACAGTCCGTCCCACGACATGACGCAGGGCCGATACCGCTCGGGCTTTTTGTCGGCGAAGAGACTCGCGGCGAAGTAATCGCCGAATCCCTCACCCATGGCGGCCGCCTCCTTGGATTGGCCGAAATCGGGGCAGATGGCGTCTTGGAGGGCGTGCCCCAACTCGTGGATGATGGTCTCGCCGTCTTCGGCATCGTCGATGTCGCCGGTGCCAAACGTGAGCAGGCGCTCGAAGGGACTGTACCAGGAGTTGTCATCGGTCGTGCCGTTGACGTTGACCCGCACCGGTTCCTTGAAGACGGCGCGGGCGCCTCGGAACCCGAGGCGTTCGAGGTGCCGGATGGCCGAGTCGATATGGTAGTACACCATGACTTCCTCGAACCCCTTCTTCGTCGACTCCAGCAGGAAATTCCGGCTTGTCCGTCGCACGCGGCGTTTCGGGTTGGTGGGCGCAGTGGTAACGCGCGTGCCCTCGAGACGGCCGTTGGTTTTGAGTCCCCATAGCGTCACGGACCGGTACGCTTCCGGCGGCGGCTTGCGGGGTCGTTTGCGGTCGCCGAGGAGCGCTGCGTGCCCGTCGAGAGCCGTCACGGGGCTGGGGTCGAACACCAGGGCCCGCCCGCGGGCCGCCTTGCACAGATTGTCCCTCTTGCTGAGGATGCGGCCCGTCCGCGCGCTCAAATAGACGATCCACTCTTCCTTGGGCTTCACGTAGGCCAGGCGCACGCGCCACGCGGGATGAATAGTGCCCTTTTTCGGAAACCACATTTCCTCCGTGTCTTGCACCGCAACGCGGAGGTTTTTCTTGCGGGCCGATTTCTTGGCCTGTTTGATTGCGCCGGCCCTGTTCAGGCGAAAATCCGCCCGGGTGGGGAGTAGATGCTGGGGGAGGGCCCGATTCTTGGCAAGGAATATCCTGCCTTCCCGGTCCATGTGGACCGAGACATACGCTCGATGTATCCTGCGGCCATCGTGAATCTGCTGAAAGATGAGATGGTTGGCGCCGAGGCTGAGGACCTTCTTTTGAAACTCCACGCCCCGGAGATCGGGGGTCAGGCCGAGGAGCTCGTGATTCGCCCGGAGGAAGCCGGCGGCGATGGTCTTCGGTGCGGCCTGCCGCTTGCGGGTTCGGAAACCCCACAGCTCCTTCGGCGTGCCGTAGTGTTCGCCAGGGACGGTATTGTAGGATCCTTCTCGCAGGGGCTTCATAACTCCAAAATTGCCCCAACCGGGTCAAAACGAGTAGGGTCTTGAACAAATCCCCATCCAACCTTCACGGACCCGGCGGCGTCTAAACAGGGTCCCAAACCCAAGCCCACCTACCTGAGAGTTGACATGCAGCTACTCCTCCAGGATCTCCGCTACTCCCTCCGAACGCTCCGGAAGGCCCCTGTCTTCAGCACGGTTGCGGTGCTGACCCTCGCCCTCGGCGTGGGGGCCAACAGCGCCATTTTCAGCGTGGTGAACGGGGTCGTGCTGAAGCCCCTGCAGTACCGGGCCCCCCAGGAGCTGGTGTTCGTGACGACGGAGTTTCCCACCCTGGGCCTCGGCAAGTTCTGGATGTCGGCGCCCGAATTCCGCGAGCTGCGGGAGTGGAACCAGTCGTTTAGCGGCATCGGGGCCTTCAACACGGCCGAGTTGAGCATCAACGGCGGGGAGTCCCCGATCCGCATTCGCGGCGCCGTCGCCACGGCGGATTTCTTCACGACGCTGGGCGTGGAGGCCCGGATGGGGCGCGTGTTCACCCAGGAGGAGGACGCGCCGGGGACGGACGGGGTGATCGTGTTCTCTCACGAGCTGTGGCAGCGGGCGTTCGGCGGTGACCCGGGTATCGTGGGCCGGACTCTCGACGTCAACGGGCGGCAGCGGACGGTGATCGGGGTCATGCCCCGACGCTTCGACATCGACGACAACCACATCGAAGCCTGGGTGCCCCTGGCGTTGGACCCCGCGAACCCACGGGGGCGGGCGAGCCATTTCCTGTACGCAGTGGGGCGCCTGGCAAACGGCGTGACGGTGCCGGGAGCCGAAGCCGAGATGGAGGCTCTCGTGGCCCAATGGAACGAGCGTGTCGGTGGCAACCACTCGCCCCGGCCCGAGGTCCATTACCTCAGCATGCGGCCCCTGCAGGAAGAGGTGGTGGGGGAGATTCGCCCGGCGCTGTTGGTGCTCCTCGGCGCCGTGGGGTTCGTCCTTCTCATCGCGTGCGCCAACGTGGGCAACCTGCTGCTGGCCCGGGCCGAATCCCGGCAAAAGGAGATCGCGGTCCGCACGGCGCTGGGCGCGGGGCGGGGGCGTCTCCTCCGGCAGTTTCTCACGGAGAGTGTGGTGCTGTCCCTGGTGGGGGGGGCCGTGGGCCTCGTCGCCGGAACGGTGGGCGTGCGCCTGCTCCTGGCCACGAATCCCGACAGCATTCCCCGGTTGAACGAGATCCATCTGGATGGGACGGTGTTGCTGTTCACCCTCGCCGTGTCCATCGTGGCGGGCGTGCTCTTCGGCTTGGCGCCCGTGTTCCATGTCTCGGCGAATAGCGTGGGGATGGCGTTGCGGGAGGGCGGCCAGCGGGCCACCGTCGGGTCGGCCCGGCTGATCCTGCGGCGCTCCCTGGTAGTGTCGGAGTTGGCCCTGGCCGTGGTGCTCGTCATCGGGGCCGGGCTCATGCTCAGGAGTTTCTCGGTGCTCCAACAGGTGGACCCGGGCTTCCAGGCCGGTGGGCTCCTCACGTTTCGGCTCTTCATGCCCGCGGCGACCTACCCGGATCCCGCCGCCCAAAACCAGTTTCTCGGTCGCCTCACCGATCGCCTGGAGGCGGTGCCGGGCGTGGCTGCCGTGACGACGATGAGCGGGCTCCCGCCGCGCAGGCGAATGAATGCCAACAGCATGGAGTTCGAAGGCCTGGAGGAGACCCCCGATGGCCCACCCCATTTGGTGGACTTCTGGCAGACCGTGACGGATGACTACTTCTCCACCATGGGGATTTCCCTGGTGTCGGGCCGCCTCTTCGAGGCACAGGACGCCGAGGGCACGATACCGGTCGTGCTGGTGAACCAAACGATGGCCGACACGTTCTGGCCCGACGGTGTCTTGGGAAGACGGCTTCGGGCTGGTCCGATATGGTTGACGGTGGTGGGTGTGGTGGAAGACGTGAAGCAGAACGGCCTCGATGAAGATACGGGGACCGAACTCTATTTCTACTACCCCCAGTTTGCCGAAAACTTCGGCGGCGGGCCACGCACCATGAACGTCGTCGTGCGCGCGTCGGTGCCGCCCACGTCGCTGGCATCCGCCATGCGGGAGACCGTGTGGGGCATCGACGCCACGCTCCCCATCGCCGACCTGCAACCGATGGAGCGCGTGCTATACGAGTCGGTGGCCCGCCCGCGATTTCTCACCTTGCTCCTGGCCATCTTCGGAGGTGTGGCGCTGGCCCTGGCAGCCGTCGGCACGTACGGCGTGATGTCGTACACCGTGGCGGAGCGCACCCACGAGATGGGCATCCGCATGGCGTTGGGCGCAGAAGCCGGAGGCGTCGTGAAGCTGGTGCTCGTCCAGGGACTCAGAGTGACCGGCATTGGTCTCGGGTTGGGGTTGGTGGGAGCGTTCGGACTGACGAAGCTCATGTCGTCGATCCTGTACGGCGTGAGCAGCACCGACGTGACGACATTCGTTGCGGTACCGCTGCTCCTGGCGGGGGTGGCGGCGGTGGCGGTGCTGATTCCGGCGCGCCGCGCTACGAAGGTCGATCCAATCGAAGTGTTGCGAGTGGAGTAGGGACGGCAATGGAGGCGTGCCCTGACTAGAGGCCGACCACGCTCCGGTTCTGGTAGAGCATCCAGATCCCCATCACCACGAGGAGGGTGGCGAACGCCCTGCGGATGATGAGTGGCGGGACCCGCTGGACGAAGCGGGCGCCGATCCAGATCCCCACGATGGCGATGGCCGTGAAACCGCCCATGAACCCCCACGCCACGTCCACGTGTCCCAGGTACCCCACGAAACCGGCGAAGGACTTGAGGGCGATGACCAAGAGGGAGGTCCCGACGGCCTCCCTGACGGGGAGCCCCATGAGGAGGATGAACACCGGCACGATGAGGAATCCCCCGCCGACGCCGACGAGACCGGTCAGCACCCCCACCACCAGCCCCTCGACCACCACCAGGGCGGCATCCACCACGGGGTGACGGCGCTTCGACGGGGGCGTTTCCGCCTCCCGCACCATGAAAAACGCCGCCCCGAGCATCACGGCGCCGAACAGGGCGAGCTGCGCTGCGTCGCTGACGAACAGGGCGAGATGGGCGCCCAAGTACGTGCCCACCATGGCCACCGGGGCGAAAATCGACGCCACGCGGAGATTGACGTGTCCCAATTGGCCGTGTCTGAACGCGCCGATGAGGCTCGTGGCGCCCACCACGCCGAGGCTCATGGCGATGGCCTGCTTGGCCTCGAATCCCAACAGGTAGACGAAGATGGGAACGCCCAAGATTGACCCACCGGCTCCCAGCAAGCCCATGGCGAGCCCGACGAGAAGAGCCAGGGCGAATCCGATGATCAACATGGCGGTGGGATCAATCGTTGTGGCCCCAGACGGTAAAACGCTGCTATAGTGTGTGGTGCGGGATGAAACATAGCCACTCCCGCCACCGGGCCGAGAACGCCGGTCGATTCCACGTCCTTGAAACGCACCCGGTCGTCTCGTCGTATGGAAAGGACCCCGTGCGGCACGGGCGGGTAATCATTGGCAACCGCACATGTCTTGGAGGTGATCCGATGCTCTTCAAGAAGGACGCCCCGGATCCGATGGACCCCGACCAGCCCGCCGGTGATCCCTTCGAGGTGGATGGGATTCCCGAGGAGCATCGGGTAACTCACGGGCGGTACACCGTTATTCCCAAGGCCAAGCGGCTACACAACGGCAACTGGATCGTCGAGATCGTCCTCGAGGAACATTTGGCGGAAGGACGAAGGCAATACGACTTCTTTGGGCCGATGAGTGAGTACTCCTCCGCCGAGGAGGCGCGACGCGCCGGTGTCGAGCATGCCATCGGTCGCCTCGACGAGCAGTAAATCCGGCGACGTCGCCGCCACCCCTTCTCCTATTGTTGAATTCCGCTCACCGCCGGGTCCTCCCGGATGGTGACCGTCGCCGAATAAGTCCTCCCGTCCGCGGTCAGTTCCACCAGATAGGTCCCCGGTTCCGCCGGGGCGCCCTGCACTCCGCCACCTCCCCGAAAGCCACCGGGGACTTGTCCACCAAACTGCGCTCTGAGTTGGGCCAGCCGTTCCTCCTGTTGGCGTCGTTGGTCCTCTGTGGGGTCGAACCGCATACCCCAGAAAAATCGGTTGATGCCCGCCCTCCCGTCCACCTCGGTGGTGAACACCAGTGACCCGTCGATGTTGGTGATCTTCAACCCGACGGCCCCGTTAGGAGCGTCCTTCAAGTAGAAGTCGATCGTCGCGTTCGTTACGAGCTGTGACGGCGAGTTTCCGGGGGGCCGTTGGTCGATGGACAGGGGATTGCGTCCCTGGAATAGTTTGTGTCCCCGGGTCGCTCCCCGACTCACGCCCTTCCACTGGGTCGCCACACGATTCTCGAACAGGTACACGTCCGATGCGAGAACGTCTTCGGACAGCTGTTGCAGGGGAGTGATGTCGTCCAGGATCCACACGCTACGGCCGTGCGTTGCGGCGATGAGATCGCCGTCACGGGGGTGGATGACCAGGTCGTGCACCGCTACCGTTGGCAGGCCGTTCATCAAGCGATGCCAGTCCTCGCCGCCGTTTACCGAAACGAACGCGGCGAATTCCGTTCCCGCAAAAAGCAGATTTTGGTTCTTGGGGTCTTCCCGTACGACGTAGACGACCTGACCCTCTCCCAGCCCGGAGCCGACGTCGTCCCAATTCCGCCCGTAGTCCGTGGTCTTGAAGATCCATGGGTCGAAGTTGTCGTTGCGGTGTCCGTCGAACGAGACATAGGCCGTTCCCGCATCAAAATGGGAAGCCTCCACGCGGCTCACCCACAGTCCGTCCGGAACACCGCGGACGTTGCGCCGGACGTCGGTCCATGTCTTCCCGTCGTCGCGGGTGAGGTGGATGTTGCCGTCGTCTGTCCCGGTCCAGATGACGCCGGGAACGAGAGGTGATTCGGAGATGGTGATGATGGTGGCGTGTGTCTCGGCTTGCGTCACGTCGCGGGTCAACCCGCCGCTCTCTGGATCGGTCAGCTCCGGGTCGTTGGTGGATAGGTCCGGGCTGATGATGCGCCAGGTGTCGCCTCGGTCGGTGCTCTTGAACACGTGATTCCCGCCAAACAGCACGGTCGTCGTGTTGTGAGGCGACAGGATCAGCGGGGAGCTCCAGTTGAAGCGGAAATAGTCCCGGGAGAGCCGGTTGCCGTTCGCCGGATGGTCGGGAACGTAGGTGCTCAGGTTGAGGACGTTCGCGGGATTGGGGGTGATGCTCTTGCCGACCTGCCGGAACACCGCGTCGAGCCGGCGAATGTTCCCTCCTTGGCTCTCGGTGTACACGGTGCGCCAATCGCTGGGGTCGACGGTGGTGTGGAACCCGTCGCCCGAGTGGAATTTGAACCAGTGGTCGTTCAACACGCCGTTCCAATCCCGGCTGTTGCTGGGCCCGCCCCAGTTGCCGTTGTCCTGCAGTCCGCCGTACACCCAGTAGGGGTCCCGCATGTCCGCGGTCACGGCATAGAATTGCCCGATGTCCATGTTGTCGAACATGTTGAACGTCACACCCTGGTCGAACGTGATGTACGACCCCTTATCGTTCCCGACGTAGAACACCTCGGGCCGTGTGCGGTCGATCCACAGAGCATGGAAGTCGCCCGAGATTCCCTGCATCGTCCGGCTGAAGGTCCTGCCGCCGTCCTCGGAGATGTTTGCGCTGCCCGCGAGTACGTACACGTTCTGGTCGTTCGCCGGGTCGATGTAGACGTGACTGTAGTAGAACGGGCGGTTGTTGTACCGATTGATGTAGCTCCACGACTCCCCACCGTCTTCGGACCGGTAGATACCGGTGCCGAGCTGGGTCATGTCATCGTAATCCGGATTGGGCCGGCCGTTGACCCGCTGTGGCGGCTGATAGCCGTGCTCGACGATGGCCATGAGGATCCGGGGGTCGCGTTCATAGACGGCCAACCCGATCTTGCCGGTCTCCCCACCCGGGAGGCCGTTCGTGAGCTTGCGCCACGTCTCGCCGCCGTCGGTGGATTTGAAGATGCCGCCGTTGGGTCCGCCACTGTCGAACCGATGGGGGAGGCGCAATCGCTCCCAGAACCCGGCATACAACACGTTGGGGTCGTTGGGATCCATCTTGATGTCGGTGGCGCCCGTCACGCCATCGTCGGGAAGGCCGTTGGTGAGCTTCTGCCACGTGCGTCCCCCGTCCGTCGTCCTGAAGAGTCCTTGGTCGCCGGTGTGTCCCCACAGGTGCCCCTGGGCGGCCACGTACACGATGTTGGGATTGCTGGGGTGTGTGACCACCTCACCGATGTGATGCGTGTCCTTCAGCCCGACGTTGACGAACGTCGTGCCGCCGTCGGTGGACTTGTAGACCCCGTCTCCCCACCCCACGCTGTTCCGCGTGCACGACTCGCCGGTGCCTACCCAGATGATGTCGGGGTCTGGCTGAAACAGGGCGATGTCTCCGATCGACGCGGTGCCATAATCGGTGAAGATGGGCTCCCACGTCGTACCGGCGTTGGTGGATTTCCACACGCCGCCCGACGCCGACGCCACCAAGACCTTCGCAAAGTCGCCATCGACCGCCTCGATGTCGGTAACACGCCCCGCCATGTTGGCCGGTCCGATGTTGCGCCATTGGAGGTCTTGCAAGAGGGCCTCTTGGGCGGAGAGCCGAGGGGTGAAGAAACCGCAAAGAGCGAGGCTGGTGCAGAGAGCCCTGATACAACGTCCCGTTGTCCGAGGCATTGGTGACTCCTTGATTGACAGACAGTTGGAGTGGCGCAGAGGTCTTATGATGATAGGGAAATTGCCGGAGAGCCATCGGTTCGCAAGTGGAGCTGGGCGTAGGCAAAGCCCCTTGCACGATCGACGCTGGGGGGGGACTATTCATAGGTGCATAAGTAAATACGGTTTATCAACTTACGATCTGTGGTGCCCGTGGTCGCCGCGCTCTCGGGGCACCTCGCTCGGTTAGGGTCCGCCCCGGAGGATCATCCTGAAACACGCCCTTCAACGGTTACGTGCCTGGCAGGCCGAGCACATGAGGGGTCTGATCGAGTTCGCACTCATCTGTGCGCTGGCTCTTGTCGTGTGGCTCCTGGGCCACCAACTCGGCGTTCACCAGCTCCTCATCGAATGGACGCTCAGCAATGGCGCCTTCACGCCGGTGGATCTGGTCCTTCCCGCGCTGGTGCTGGCCGTCGCCTTTCCCCTGTTTGCCTTGCGCCGGGGCCGCGAGCTCCGGGAGGAGATATCGAGGGCGAACACGGACGATCTGACTGGTCTCCACAATCGCCGCAAGTTCACCGAACTCCTCGAGCAAGAGGTCGCCCGGGCGCGGCGCCATGGACGAGCCTTGTCCCTGGTGATGCTCGATGTCGATCGCCTGAAGGACATCAACGACAAGTTCGGCCACGACGTCGGCGACTCGGTCCTGAAGGCCGTGGGTGAGGTCGGACGCCACCTGATCCGCCGGACGGACCACTTCGCGCGGTGGGGTGGTGACGAGTTCATGATCATCGCGCCCGAGACGCCGGTAGACGGCGCGGAGCAGCTCGCCGAGAAGTTCCGCCGGGCGTTGGAGGAACAGATGTTTCCCAGCGTCGGACGCCTGACGGCCAGCGTGGGCCTCACGAGCATGGCCCCGGGGGACGATGCCGAGGTACTGGTCCGACGTGCCGATCGCTTCCTATTGGCCGCGAAGGCAGAGGGCCGTAATCAAGTGTGGATGGGCGAGTACCAGGAGAATCCAGAACCCAACTGATTCCATGCGTAGCTGGTCCAGTGGCAGTGTGCTGCTTGTGGCTCTTCTCGCGCTCGGAGCCTGTGATAGTCCGAGTGGTCCCGGGGAAGGCGTTCCAGCTCGCCTCCTGGTCGTCTCCGGCGACCATCAGCGCGGACCGGAGGCGGCCATGCTTCCATTCCCGTTGGAAGCGCAGGTCCTCGATGAAAGCGGCCTCCCACTGCGGAACTTCTCGCTGAGCTTTACGCCGTCCGGTAGTGCGGATTCCGTGGCGCCCATCGTCTATTCGGGGGAGACTGCGACCACCCGTTGGTATCTGGGGGTGGCGGAGGGCACCGCCCACGAATTGACGGCTCACGTGAACGCCTACCCCGAGATCACTACAACATTCACGGCCACGGAAGATTATGACGTCGTGCTGCTACAGGAGGCGGTGGGCCACGAGGTGGGGTTCGTGGTCAGCGGCGAGACCTCGTTCGGCACGTTGCGGGATTACGGTGCAACCCGGTCGGGCACGACCCTGCTCGTACCGCCCTTCGAGCGGACCTCGGGGTACCGGGACCTGGTGCTGTTCACCCAGGGTCGACCCCCGGTGCTGCTGGTGCCCGACTGGACAGCGGGGCGGGACACGATCGTGGCGGCGTTCTCGCCGCTGGTTCGCTTCGATGTGACCGTGTGGATCGTCAGGGGACCGTGGGAGTCGCAGCGCGCGGTGGCCTTGGAGCACGCGGCTGTGGCGAGCCAGATCTGGATTCAGGAGCGGGTGGGCGTGGACTTCGGCGAGTTCGAGGTCATCGATGCCACCAGCAATCCGGTGGCTTCCCAGTATTACGACTTCACGTGGCAGGACTTCTGTAGCGGAGAAATCCGGGACGCGATTGGCTCGGTGGCGGGACGCATCAACGTGTACTATGTCGACACGATCGATACGTATGGCGGGTACTCGTGCGGTGATATTGTCGGGATGGCGGCGCACTCGGGCCGGTGGGGGGGACTCCTCGCCCATGAATTGGGCCACAGCATGGCTCTCTCGCACACCCCCGATTCGTGGTCCAACACCAATCTGATGCACCGGACAGGAGGTGCGCGGCCACCATACTACGTGACCGAAGGGCAGATATTCCGAATCCACTTCGACGCTTGGTCCCGTCTCAATACCATCTATGGTTTGCAGCCGGCCGTGCGCCAGCGTGCCTGTTTGGGGGGCAGCGAGACGTGCATTGCGTTGAACACCCGAGCCTGGCCGGACGGGGAGACGTAGTGTCAATTGAATGGTCTTCTTTTTTAGGGAATTAGGACAACCAGGGGCTGGCGAGCGGCGCGTCCCGTCCCGAATCACTCACAGGGGGAGTTCATGTCGCTCAATATCAAAGCCATGGCCGTCGCGATCGGGATCATGTGGGGTGGATTGTTCCTGCTGGTGGGCATCGTCAACTTGATGTTCCCGAGTTACGGAGTGGCCCTGCTCCAGCTCGGTGACTCCATCTATCCCGGGTATACGGCCCAGGCCGGCTTCGTATCGGTGATCATGGCAACGCTGTACGCGTTGGTGGACGGCGCCATTTGCGGCGCGATATTCGGGTGGCTGTACAACTACGTAACCGGGCGGTTGACCGCTTCGTAGGCCGCCGGCCAAAGGACCGGCTGGCACGTGTCCGCATCCGGTAACCAGGGGGAGGGCACAGGCCCCCTACCTCATGCGGATTTCACGGTTCTTTCAGACCGGGCGTCACACACTCATTTGGGGACGTGTCCCCTCTATGTCATGATGTCACGTGGTTTCCAGGAGGTGGGGAGATGACGGATGACATTCACGGCGACGAGACGATGCGCGAGTGCGTGGACAAGCACCCCCCGAATGCAGGCAGCGAGGACGTGGCGAAGCTCGAGTTGAGACTTCGGGATTTGGAGCGAAGAGTGGAACGGCTGGAGCATTCGGAGCGCATGGCCGTCGAAAACGTCGAGATCGGCGGTCGGTGACTCGATCCAACATCAAGCGGTGTTATTGCCACAGGGGGGTGTAAGGGCATCGCAGGACAACACGTCAAACGCTACGCTTCCGGTTGTAGCGGGGAGGTTGGTATGCCACTCGCAAAGCTGAGGGAGTATCTGGAAGGCCACAACGTCGACTACTCTCTCATTCGCCACCCACTCACGTTCACCGCGCAAACGACCGCCCAGGCGGCGCACATCTCCGGGACGGATCTCGCCAAAACGGTGATGGTGAAGGTCGACGGCCGGATGTCCATGGCGGTCCTACCGGCCTCCCTCCACGTGGACTTCGACCAACTCACCGAGGCTCTGGGGGCCCAGGCCGTGCTGCTCTCCATCGAAGGTGATTTCAAGGACATCTTCGCCGGCTGTGAGGTGGGTGCCATGCCGCCGTTCGGCAATCTCTACGGGCTCGAGGTGTTCGTCGAGGAGAGTCTCACGCGGGACGAGGAGATTGCGTTCAACGCGGGCTCGCACACCGAGTTGATGAAGATGCGATACGCCGACTACGCCCAACTGGTGCAGCCCACAGTGGTTCGCTTCGCCCACCAACCCGCCTGACACCGGCGATTCCCTCATCAGCCTCCCTGCGTCCCGACCGGGCTGTCACCCGGTCGGGACGTTTTCCCTTGTGGTGGACACGGTGAACAGCCGGCGCCATCATGGAACTCTGGCGTAACCCATTTGCGGGCAATGACTTACTTGGCTACCCATAGTGGGGCGCAGGAATTGCAGATAACTGGACCTCGATTGTCTCAATCCACCAAACGTGTGAACGCTCGATATCCTTGGCTCCTGGTTCTGGGTTTTCTGGCCGCGACTCCCTCCTCACTCGAGGGACAACTCGTCCGCGGTCAGGTCGTGGACAGCCTCACGGGTGAGCCGATCCCCCAGAGCACAGTGATCCTCACCAACCCGGACGGCGTGGAGGTGGATCAGACGGTGTCCGACATCCGCGGGTTCTATCTGCTCCGCGCCCCGGCTTCGGGCAGTTACCAATTGATCGTGGTGAAGGAGGGCTATCGCGTGGCGCCGTTTCCGCCCTTCGACGTGGAACCCGACCAGTTGTCCTCGTTCGTCCTCATGATCGTGCCTCGAGTGGCCGGCCGCGACGCTCCAGATTCGTTGCGGGACGAGCTGGCCGCGACGCTTTGTGGGGAGCAGGCGGGGGATGGCCAGCCGACGATCGTCGGCATCGTGCGGGATGCCGCGACCGGGAGACCTGTTCCCGGCGCCGTGGTGCATCTCTCGGTTCCCGGCGGATTCGCAGAACAGACCGAGAACGAAATCCGTGCGATCGAGACCGACGATCGCGGCGCCTACGCCGTGTGCAGCAGCCCGATCTTGTCGCGAGTTACGGCGCACGCCATCGCCGCTGACCGGATGAGCGGCTTCGTGGCGCTGCTGTTCGGCACGGGAGGGGTCTTCCGTAGGGGCGCGTTCCAGCCCATGGCCGGATCGGTGTGGCGCCAGGATCTCGAGCTGTTATCTCCAGAGCAGCGCGGGGCCACGCTCACCGGCGTGGTCAGCGACACCTCGGGCACTCCCGCCGCCGGTGCGACGGTGGAAATCGTCGGGACGCCGCATCAGACCCGAACCGACCGCGCCGGACGCTTCGAATTCTCGCGTCTCACCCACGGCGACCTTCGGGTGCAGGCCAAGCAGGTGGGGTACGCGCCGGCGGAATTCGATGTCGAGCTTCCGGCGGGGGGTACGGTGCGCATCCCGGATGACATGCTGACACTGGGGCAATTCCCCGTGCGCCTTCGGGACATCATTGTGACAGGGGATGCCGCCATGTACGCACACCCGAGATTGGACGGTTTCTTCCATCGCCGGGAGACCAGTCCCCGGGGGAAATTCGTCACCCGCGACGAGTGGCAGAAATGGATGCATTTCGAATTGAGCGACATCCTCAACCGGACGCGGTACACCCTTCTGAAGGTTGATGGGTGTCGGCAACCGTCGTCTGCGTACGTAGACGGGGTGTACCTACCGCCGGGCTTTTCCGTCGAGGCCTTCGTGGACCGGGATAGGCTCGTGGCCATCGAGGCGTACGGCAACGGCATGGATGCGCCGAGGCGATACCGCCGGCATCGATGCGGCTCGGTCATTCTCTTCTGGACGACCAGGTGAGACTCGCAACGATGCTGGCCCTCGCCCTCTGCTGCGCGGCTCCGGCTGGCGCTGCGGCGCAGTTGGTGCAGGGCCAGGTCATCGACAGCATTACCGGGGAGCCGGTTCCCCGGAGCACGGTCCTTCTCGCCGGCGCCGACGGCGTGGACGCCGATCGCACGGTTGCGGACGCCCGGGGGTTCTTCCTGCTTCGCGCGCCGGAGGTGGGGCGGTATCAGTTGATCGTGCTGCACGAGGCGTATCGCCGCGCGACGTTTCCTCCGTTCGACCTCGGTCCCGAGATGCGGTCTTTCACTCTGATGGTGGTGTCGGCGGATGCAGCCCCCCAGTTCCCGGACCGTGCCACGCTGGCCCTCGCCGCCGCCCGTTGTACCGCCGAGCCCGATACGGGAGTCGCCGTCATCGTCGGGGCGGTCTCGGATGCGGCGACTGGTGCGCCGGCGCCGGGTGTGCAGGTGTACCACGCTGCCCCGGCGGGCGGGCAGGCCGCCGATTCCCAAGTTGTCGGGGACAGGCGTGGCATCGTGGAGACGGATGAGGACGGGATCTACGCGGTGTGCGATGCGCCCGTCCTGTCACGGATCGCGGTGCACGCGGTGAGCGAAGAGGGGTCCAGCGGGTTCGAGGCGTTGCTGTTCAGCCCGGTGGGCATCTTTGCGGGCGGCAGCTTCCAGCGGCTGACTCGGCGTGTGTGGCGCCAGGATCTCGAGCTCGTTCCCACCAGCCAGCACACGGCCTCGCTGGTGGGCGCGGTCATCGACACGGCGGGCAACGGCATGGCCGGGGCGATCGTACAGATCGTCGGCACGCCGTACGAGACCAGAACGGATGATTCGGGCCGCTTCGTGCTTGCCAATCTCACGCATGGTGCGGTGCGGATTCAGGCCCGCCAGATCGGATTTTCGCCGGCGGAGTTCGACGTCGATCTATCGCCCGGACAGACGGTGGACATCCCGGGGGAGATGCTGGCCCTGGGGCGCCTGGCGGTTCGGCTGGGCGACATCAACGTTGTGGGGCAGTCCCTGCGTAACAACCCTGGGCTCAGCGGCTTCTTCGAACGGCGGGACACCTTTCCGCGCGGGAAGTTCGTGACGAAGGACGATTGGAAGACATGGATGCATTTCAATATGAGTAGCATTCTCGACAGGACACGTTACCGGCTCGAGAACACGTCCAAGATGATCTGTCCTGATAGCACACCGCCCTCATATTTCCTCGACGGGGTGTATCTGCCCTTTACGCCCGACCCGATGCCGATCGATGAAATCGTCGATCCGAGTTGGGTCGATGCCGTGGAGGCATATGGCAACGGATTCGATGCACCCCCCAGATACCGGCGGAAGGGTTGTGCCGCGGTGATCCTGATATGGACGAGCCAATGAAACAAGTGTCTCTGCTGGCAGCGGCGGCCCTCGGCGTTCTGATGATTCCAATGCAGGACGCGGTGGGGCAGGGGGTGCGGGTCTTTCTCTTCGACAGCATCCAGGGAACCCCGGTGTCCTCCGGGTTTGTGGTGCTGGTGGACTCCGACGGTGGGGAGGTGAACCGCACCCTGAACGATCAAGGAGGACTCGTGGTGCTGGAAGCGCCGGAGGTGAATCGCTACCGGTTGCGGCACGAGCAGGTGGGGTATCGCGCCGTCGAGTCCGAGTCCTTCGAGCTCGGCGCGGACGGATTCATCGATTGGACCTTCAATCTCGCAGTGCTCCCCATCGATGGCGTCGATCTCGCGTCGGGAGAGGTGTGTGGTGACCCTGGGCCCTCGGGCGGTTCGGTGGCGAACCTCTGGGAGGAGGTCCGCAAGGCCTTGGCGGCCGTATCGTGGCTCCAGGGGCGCGAGCGCTACCTCCAGCGGGCCTTCGGCTACCAACGGTGGCTGGACGATGACCTGCGGGTCGTCGGCGAACAGAGTACGCCCCGGTCGGGCTATTACCAGCCGCCCTTCTCCGCGGTGACGCCGGGCGAGCTGTCCCTGGAAGGGTATGTGGGCTCTCGCGACGGCGAGATGTTCTTCCACGCCCCCGACGCCATGGTCCTCCGGGACCCGAGCTTTCTCGACAATCACTGCTTTCGGATCGCCCGCGGGGATGCCGGGATGATCGGCCTCGAGTTCACGCCCCGGCCGGGCCGGGATCTCGCCGACGTGCGCGGAATCTTCTGGGTGAACGCGGAGTCGTGGGAGCTCCAGTCCTTCGAGTACGGGTTCGTGAACGCCCCCGCCGGTTTGGACGATGAGCGTGTGGGTGGCACGGTCAGTTTCGCTCTGTTGTCGACCGGCGCCTGGGTGGTGCCTGGTTGGCAGCTTCGCTTGCCGGTGGCCGAGCCGGTGCAGGCGGACGACGGATCCGTCACCTACGAGCCCACCGGAGGGTTCCAGCACACGGGGAGTGACGTGCTGGAGCTCATCGACCCGGTGGGGGCCACGCTGTACACCGCTGTGCCTGCGGCGCTCACCGGCACGGTGCTCGACAGCACCGTCCTCGCCGAATTCATCGGGGGAACCGCTCCCGTTCCACTGGTCGGTGCGGAGGTGGTGCTGGAGGGCACGTCCTACACGGCCACCACCGGCGAGGAAGGGCGCTTCACGCTCAACGCGCCTGTGGCCGGCGAGTACAATGTGACGTTCCATCATCCCCGTCTCGATTCCATGGGCTTCGACGTGCCACCCGTGGCCGTGTCTCTGCGTCCCGGGGAGACGGCGAGTGTCGCGCTTGCCTCGCCGAATCTCGAGGATCTCCTGTGGTCCGTGTGCCCGGATCCCAACATGCGTGGCTATCCCCACATCGCAGGGGTGGTTCGAGACTTAGAGGGCGACCCGGTTTCCAACGCCGACATCTACGTCTCCTCACCCTCCGTGCCCGAGGAGCTCCGGCGGTTTCAACAGTTCGGGGAGACACAGGGCGTGATCACCACCGACGAGTGGGGGCGATACCTGATATGCGGGGCCGTGCCGCGGTCGCGGATTTCCCTCCGGGCGGAGCGGGTCGACGACCGGAGCGACTACGTCACACTCATGTTCGTACAGGGTGGTGTGTGGCGGGCGGGTGTCTACACCGAGATGTCCATGGTCGTGTGGGCCCAGGATCTGATTCTGCGTCCACCGGAGCAGTTGACGGCGCGGCTGGCCGGGGTGGTGACCGACAGCACCGGCAACCCTTTGCTGGCGGCGAACGTGCGCTTGATTGGGACCGAGCACGCTACCACGACGGATTCGTCCGGCACTTTTGCCTTCGACAGTCTGGCCTCGGGATGGACTCGCCTGGAGGTGCGGAGTGTGGGGCACCGGATGCTGGAGCGTGAGGTGGAGCTGTTCGACGACCGGGCGGTGGAGTTCCCACCACCGGCCTTGGCGTTGGAGCCGTTACCCTTTCGACTCGAGGACATCGTCGTCGAGGCGGACGCGCCCACGATGTCGCGCCGTGATCTGGGTGGGTTCGAGGAACGGCGGCAGTCGGGGCAGGGCGATTACCTGACGCGTGAGGAGTTCATGCGCCGAGGCAACCCTCTGGTTCCCAGTGATCTCTTGGTCACCATGCGGGGCATCAGGGTCATCAGGCGACCGACGGGAGTGGTCATCACGTCCAGCCGCGGCGCCGCCACATTCGCCGGACCGTGCAATCCGTCGCTCTTCCTCGACAACATGTACTTGGGCACCACGGCGGACACGGACGTCGACGTGATGCTGAACGTGGACCACATCCAAGGCCTCGAGGTCTACACGGGCAACACGGTGCCGCCGAGGTTCAACCGGGGGTGTGGCGCGATCGTGTTCTGGACCAGGTAGCTCGGAGCCGCCGCACGGATTCCCGGAGCCCGCGTTGTCAGCTGAGAGTGGGCTCGCTGGCGTCCCGGATGCCGCCGGCTACCTTGCGCTCGTTGCGCAGGTTTGCGATGAGAGCCTCCGCTTGCTTGATCTGGAATGTCAGCGAGCCTGTCTTGTTCATGACCCGATCCAAGAACGTCTTCTGACCTTGGATGTTCTCGAGGGTCGAGCGGATATCGATCAGGAGGGCGTCCGCCCGCGACAGCCTGTTCTCGGCCGCCTCGATCTGCTTCTTGCGGTCCGCTAGCACGTCGGCCGATTCCTTCACCTGCCGCACCTCGTCCATCACCTCCGTCACAACGGCTCGGTCCCTGGCGATCTCCTCACGGGCCTCGGCGATCGAACGCATATCTTCGGCGGTCTTCTGCGCCATGGTGAACATGGACTTGAGGTCGGCACGAAGCGCGTCGAAGGTTGCCTGGCGCTCGGCCACCTGTTTGACGCCCTGTGACAACTGAAGCTCGGCCAACTCCCACTTGGCCACGCGCTCCTCGAACTGTGTCATGCGTCTCTCGAATCGCTGGATGGATCCCGTGCGGTCGTCGAGTTGGTGGAGGAGGTCGCTGATCTGGTCCGTCTGTGCGCCCGCCGCCGCCAAGGTGTCCGTGAGTTGGGTGGACTGCTCCTCGAGGGCTTGGGTCGTAGCAGCCACCTCTCGTCGGTGGGTCTCTGAGGCGTCGAGCCGCTCGGCAGCGGCCTCGATCGCTCCTTGTCGCTGCTCGAGCTGCAACGCGAAAGTCGTGATCCGATCTGCCAGGGTCTCCATGCACTGGGACCGTTGCTCCAGCGATTCTACCGCGTTCTCCGCGTCGGCGATGCGCCGCTCCGCCCCATCGATCTTGGTGAGAACCGCGGGTTCCTCGAGAGCCGCTACCCGCTTCTCGAGCCGGCAGGTGGTATTCTCCACGAGGTCGATGGAGGAGCGAACTGTACGGACTCGCTCGGCCTGTGTCTCCAGATCGGAGATGACCTCTGTGATTCCCTCCACCTGCGACGAGAGATGCTTGGCAGTGGAGTGCAGCTCCGCGATGGTCTGCTTTGGTTCTTCCAGCTCCTGGAACCTCGTCTCGATGGTTGTGAGAGTGGCCTGAAGGTCCGTCGTCCGGTGCGTAACAGACTCCAGGCTCCGGGTCCCGAACTCGAAGCGGGACGTGGCCTTCTCGACCTCATCACGCACCTTGGTGAACCCGGCGTCCAGCTCATCCCGCATTGCCTGACCTTGGCGCTCGACTTGCTCCTGGCGCGCTGCAATGTCCTCAGACTGCTGGAGCACGTTGGTATGAAGGGCTGCCACTTCATCCACACGCGCCTGAATGTCGCCGAGAGTGCTGGCGTAATCCCGTTGTTTGTGTACCTCGTCATCGATTTGCGTGGCGATCACGTTCAGGTGTGTGGCCTGATGTACTGCGCGATCGACGGCCGCACGCTGTTGCTCCAGGGCGGATACCTTCTGCGCCACGTAGTCGCCGAGGGCTTTTAGCGTGCTCAGCTCTCTCTTGGCGTTGGGAATGGTCTCGGTCAACTCGCTTACGCTGTCGAGATTGTGCTCGAGTGACTCCAGACGGGTGGCCACTTGATCGATGCGGTCATGGATCGTGATCTGCAATTCGTCCGCAGCCGCAACGCGGGATATAGCATCCTGATGGGCGCAGAGCATGTCATCGTGCTGTTTGCGCATGGAGCCGAAGTTGTCGGCAAACTCCTTGAGCCGCTGCTCTAAGTCGATCGAATCCTGGCGCAGCATCTTGAACCCGTCGCCATGCTCCAGGAGTTCCGCCAGTTGCGTCTTGAGCGACTGGGCATCGTTGACTGTATGGCCGAACGTCTCGACCATGGCCCGGAACTGCTCGGCGCGACCCAATGCCTCGGCGAGTCGCTGCTCGGTTTGCTCCTGAGCGTTGGACACGGCTTCCGTCCGTTGCCGCACGGACCCGATCTGGGTCACGAGCTTTTGGACGGACTGCATCCTGTCTTCGAACTCGGCGAATGTCGCCTTGCTCTCCTGCGCCGGCTGTGTGAGGCGCTCGATCTGCGCGGCGGATTGCTCGGCTCTCACGGTCAACGCCTCGAACGTCTGTCGTTCTTGCTGCATGGCGCTGAGAATCTGACGAAGCTCCGGTGATGGATCCGGTTTGCCGTTGCCGTTCCGGCGGTGGTTCTTAGACAGCATGCCCATGGTGACGTCCCCTATCAGTTGAGGCAGGTTCGGCTCTGAATCGCTCTCACGAGGCTGCGGCGACGCCGAGAGGAACCTCGCCGATGCTGCGTGACTTGCCTCGTTCCATGCTGATGTCCTGGTCTCCGGTTCTGAGTCGCCCGTTGACCTGACTGCCCTCTCGAACCACGAGCTGCTTTGTGGTGATGTCACCCTTGACGACGGAGGAGGAGTGGAGCTCAGTGCGGGTCTCTGCCACGATGGACCCGCTGACCGCGCCGTTGATGATCGCCTCGGGCGTGTGGATATCGCCTTCCACAATGCCTCCAGCGGCAACAAGGACTTGGTGCTCGGACCGGATGTTCCCGATCACGGTACCTTCGATCTTGACCACGCCTGCCGACCTGATCGTGCCTTCCACGCGCATGCCGGCAGCGATCATCGAAAGGGTCGGTGTGCGGCTGGTGGAACGCGTCTTGTCGAGTGACACCTCGTCCACGGTCCTCTTTTGCAGCGAAAACAGCCTAGGCATGTGCGCTCGCTCCCCTCGATGGTGTTTCAGATACCGTCGCGGCACCCTTCCTGTGTATTTCGGGCACGGTGCCGGCGAGTCGAGCAAATAGGTCTTCGCTGTGCACCTGTGCTCGATCCAGCCCGACCGCCGAGATTCCCACCATTGTTTCCAGTACAGGCACGGCCTCGGTCAGGAACGTGAGGATCTCTTGAACGCGCGCCATCCTGTCGTGCAGCAGACCGACGAGTCCGTACAGGTCGTTGGCCAGTCTGTTGAGATTCTCGAAGCCGAGGCGCTCAGAGGCGCCGGCAATGGCTTCCATGCCGTTGTCGAGTACCTGCAAGGGTTCTCGAGCGTGAGCCTGCTCCTGTAAGGCGGCCAAGGCCTCGGTGGTCGCACGGAGATTCTTCCGTACGATGCCCGCAAGATCTGGTTCTGGTCGACCATTGGTCACGGTCAGGCCCGTTTCTCGTGAAAGCTCTGACTGGTCAAAGCAGGGCTCGTGCCACGACGATCTGCCGGATGCAAGTCGTTGTGGTGGTTGCAATTGCTCCTTTGTGCCCGTGCTGGAGGTGCAGGGTGGCGTCCCGATGCCAGACGGATTGTCTGAACGGCGGACCGATTGGCGATGCAACTCCCGTCCAAGTCCCAGAGCGCGGTTCTGAGAACCAGACGCAAATGTTCTTCGTCGAGGACAAACCTCCGGTGCACTCGAGAATGCGTAAGGCAAACGAGGGCCGTGTTTTACGAGAGCAACAACTGGTAGGCCCGTGGGATTGGCATGCGGCGTGCAAAGTGGGGAACGAATGGTGGCGGCCGAAGTGTGTCTGGCACCGACGAAGCACCTTTTTCTCGTACCAAGGAGTTCAATCGTGAAGAAGAGATTCGCCTATTCCGACATTCTCGTCGTCGGATTCACTGCCGCTGCCCTGTTGGGTGCGGCGCCGTCTGATGCCGACGCACAGGCAAGCATCACGGCGACGGCCAACGTGGCCGCCGCGCTGACCGTCACGGCGGGGCAAGACCTGGATTTTGCCATGGTCATCCCGGGATTCACGAAGACCATCGCGGTGAATGATCCGACAGCGGGAACCTTTTCCATGTCCGGTGGGGCCGGCGCCGAGGTGAACTTCTCGTTTAGCTCCCTGCCTGCCAACTTGCAGGACGCGCTCCTGAACAACCTGCCGATCACATCCTACAGCGGCGTACACAACACGGTGAACGATCCTGTGGCTGGTGCCGTCCTGTTCACGCCGAGTGCGGGCGCGACGACCAACCTTTCAGGAACCGGTGAGCTGTACCTCTTCATTGGCGGTGTGGCTGATGCGACTGGTCCGACGCCGAACGGCACGTACACCGGAACGATCACACTGACCGCGGCCTACACGGGCAATTGACGGCGGTTGGAGAGCAGGTGCTCGGGTTGCACATGGAGCACCGGCGTGAATATCCGCGCCGGTGCCCGAGCATCGCGTCGCGTGAGATAGGCGGAGCACCGGTGACGCCGAGGATGGGGACGCTCTGGAGCGTTCTGATCGCCGTTCTGCTGCTGTTGACGCAGGGATTCGCCGTGAGGGGGGTCGCGCAAGGCGGCGCCCTAATGCCCGTTGGCAGCCAGGATTTGCAGTTCGGCACGGTACTTCCAGGGCTACCGACGGTGATCTCGCGGTTGGATGCTGTCAACGGCGGCCAATTTCAGATTCGCGGCCAGCGCCGGGCCGAAGTCCGGATTGATTTCATCTTGCCGGTGGCGCTCACCGCGGGCTCGGGAGCCACGTTACCGCTGCAGTTCGGGTCCGCCGACGGTGGTTACTCGACGAAACCGGCCGTAGGGTCTGCTCAATCGTTCGATCCCCACATGCCACTGGTGGTTATCCTCGGGAATAGCGGACGGCTCTATTTCTTTCTCGGAGGATCGGCGTTACCCACACCGTTGCAGGAAGCAGGGAGCTATCAAGGCACCATCACCATGACAGTCGCATATACGGGGGTTTGATGACGATGCCAGTGCGCTGGTCGAGAGTGGTCAGTTTGGTTGGATTCGTTCTATTCGTGGCAGCGCTTGTTCCGATGGCTGTGCGAGCGATCCTAGTTGCGCCACACGCCGTGTTCATCGATCACAACACTCGAACCGGCCACTTCACTCTAGCGAATCCGAGTGCGGTCCCGGAGGAAGTGGAGGTCGAAGTGGCGTTCGGCT
>JBDHHA010000028.1:0-40790 GCA_039589615.1 Gemmatimonadota bacterium | reverse complement strand
CGCGAAGATCTGCGCGTTTTTGAGCAGGGTGAGATCCATGTGCCGCCCTCTCGAGCCGGGAGCGTCCTAGTTGTCGCAAGCTACAGGTGCACCGATTGCCGGGCAAGCAGCGCCACTGTTCAAGGCGCCGGACATCCTGACGTCCCTTCGGATTCCGTTGGCCGCGGCGTTTCTGGCCTTCGACAGTGCGGCGGTGCGCATCGCCATTGTCTTCGTGGCAGCGGCGAGCGACGTGGCGGACGGGATTTGGGCCCGGCGCGCCGGCGGATCCCGGGCCGGCGCCGTGCTCGATCCCGTGGCGGACAAGCTCTTCATGGTGGCCGCGTTTGTGGTAGTGTGGCGGGGCGGCATTCTCTCGATTGTCGAAATCGTGGGCGTGTTGATTCGCGACCTCACCGCGGGGGGGGCGTTCCTCACGACGCTCCTGCTCCGCAAGCCCACGACGCTGCCGGCCCGTGCCGGGGGCAAGGCCGTGACGATCCTGCAGGGGCTCACCCTGGTGGCGTTTCTGGCCGGCTCCGACCTCCTCCGCCCCCTTGCGTGGGCGACCGGGGCCGTGTCGTTGTATGCTATATACGACTACTCTCGCGAGGCCTTGAGACCGTGACCAACAACCCGATGGCCCGGCTGGCGACGAAAACCGTACTGGGACTGATGCTGTTGGCTGTGCCCAGCGGGAGCCTGGCAGCCCAGAACTTTACGCCCCCCGAGACGGGCGGGCAGGCATCCCAGGAAACAGGAATCAAGATTGGTGTGTACGGCTTCAGCGCGAGGCTCGGCTGGGACTTCGAGGAGGACGACGGTGGAAGCCTGTTGAGCGTGGCGTTGGACCTCGGGAATCTGGGAATGGACCAGGTCCGCCTCCGCCCGTCCGTCGAACTCGGTTTCGCCAATGATGTCGACACCTACGTGGTCAATGGTGAGATCATCTATCGCTTCACGCCCGACACGGAACGGGCGATCCCGTATGTGGGGTTGGGCCTCGGGATCGCCGGTCGGGACGACTGCAGCACGTTCCCCGGGTGTCCGGAAGCGTGGTTGCAGTTTGCCTTGGGCTTCGAGCTGACCCTCCGCGACAACATGAGCTGGCTGTTGGAGTACCACGCCGAGGACGCGCTGAATCGGCACCGGCTGTTCGTGGGATTGAGCACGCGGAGGGGAGGGTGACCGAGGATCCAAAGCGGTCGGTCCGGCTCGATTGGTCCGGAGACGGGTTACGGTTTTCCGGGTGCGGCACTCACCCCGCCACACCCACCATCCAGATTGACGGCGACAATGAGACGGCGCCCGGGCCCATGCTTGCCTTGCTGCTGGCAGCGGCGGGATGCACGGCCGCGGACATCGTGTTGATGCTCGAGAAGATGCGGGTCGATCTATCCCGGCTGAGCGTCGATGTCGATGGGATTCGACGCGGCGAAGACCCTCGTCGCTTCGAGGGAATCCATCTTCGCTATCACATCGGTGGAGACGGTCTCGACGACGCAAAGGCCCAGCGGGCAGTGAGCCTCTCGGTGAAGAAATACTGCTCGGTGATGCACACGCTGGCCCCGGATGTAGCGATCAGCTACGACGTGGAGATCTCCGACGACCGCTGAGGGCGATCGATTCAGCATGCATTGAGGAGGAAGCGAAGAGCCACGCGGGTCACGCGTGGCAGAGCTTGGATGGGTGTCGGGGCTACTTCAACTGCCAGCGGCCACCGGATCACTGTTCCGGATCATCGGGCGGCAGTACTGCTCACCTAATCGTCGCACGCCGTTCAGCTCATCGTCCGAGAGCGTGTCGTAGCGATCGGCGAGATATTCCATCGTGTCGTTGAACCAATCCTTTTGGTGCTCCTCACTGGCTTCGAGGACCCCACAGCGGAGGATGTGACTGAACAGCTCGTCCCTCGCCTGCTCAAGGCCGCTGGGGGGTGTTTCAGGACGTTTCCCGGGTTTGGCGTTCACCATGTCGAACAGGTTTTCCTTTCGGTAAAGTACGGAATACAGCCTCCAAGTCTATGCGGCCACATCCGCCGATTCAACCCCGGGGACGGTCCGTTTTGGCTTGGGGCCGCACCACACCTTCAAGGGGATTAAGTTGCCTTTAGGAAAAGTGCATTGATGGTCATTTTGCCGGCTCCCCAGCGAGGAGTACGGAGTGGAGTCTCACCATGTCCCACGAACAGATCTACAATGACGAGCGGGCCCGACGACTCCTGGGCCTCCTCCGAGCGTTGGCAGCCCGCATCGAGGCGCTCAAGGCGCACGACGACCTGGCGGATGCGGGGCCGGAGCTGATCCGGCTCATGGGCGACGCCCGGAGTGAGCTCTTCCATTATGAGGTGAGATGTACGTACGATTCTCCGGAGATTGCCGAGTCACGGAGGATCGTGGAGCAGGCTCGGGATGCGGCGGATCATCTGGGTCTCCCCGATGGTAATGACTTTGAGGTAACAGACTCTGAGGAGGGATGGCTGGAATGAAGGGTTTCTACATAGGCCTTGGCGCCTTGGCGGTGGGTGGAGTGGGCGTTTTGGTGGTGGCGATGAGTCGGGGCGGCGCAACGCTTCCCAGCGGCCCCATCAACGTGGAGGCGATCGAGATGGCCCGGAGTTGGCCGGGGTACGTGCTGGGGGATCCGGAGGCTCCGGTTGAGATCATCGAGTACGCCGACTTCGAGTGTGCCGGCTGCCGGGTCCAGTGGGTGCTGACGGTTCAGGATATCAAGCAGCGACTGGTCGCCACCGGACAGGCTCGTCTCACGTTTCGGGACTTTCCCCTGACTAGCCACATGAACTCCGCTCCCGCGCACCACGCCGCGGCGTGCGCCGCCGACCAGGGCATGTTCCAGCAGATGCACGACAAGCTGTTCGACACCCAGCCCCAATGGACCGGGCGCACGGGGGCAGAGAGCATGTTTCGTGGCTACGCCCGGGAGCTGGGCCTCGATCTGGAAGAATACGATGCGTGTAGGGCGGTTTGGCCCTGGGTGTGAATTCCACGCCTACGTTCATAGTCGGGGACCACCTCTACACGGACGGCGTAACGTACGATCTGATCAAGGCCCTCGTCGACAGCATCGCCGCTATCGGAGAGCAATGAAGCACCGCATGGTGATCGCCACACTGTCCCTCGTCGGACTGTTCGTGGCGCTCTACCTCTCCCTGTGGAAGCTGGGGCTGGTGGGGTCCATGGTGTGCGGTTTGGGGTCCTGCGAGGTCGTGCAGACGAGCCGCTACGCCTACCTGTTCGGGATCCCCGTTGCGTTCTACGGAGTGGTGGGATACCTGGCCATGCTGGGTGTGAGCCTCGTCGGGTTGCAGCCCAAGTTCGTCGCGACCTTGGGCCCCACCAAGCTCCTGGTGGGGTTGGGTGGATCGGGCACGGCCTTTTGCCTCTACCTCACCTACATCGAGGCGTTCGTCCTCGACGCGTGGTGCCGGTGGTGCATCGTGATTGCGATTCTCACCGTGAGCATCCTGGCCACCGCGGTGGTGGGATTGCGGGAGCGCCCCTCCGAAAACTGAATCACCCGTCCGCGCACGAAGCCGTTACATTCGTCTGCTCTGGTAGGTGAGGTCGCCGGCGCCGAGGCAGATCGTGCGATCTCCGTAACTTGTTTACTGTCAATCGCTTACTGGGCCATGAAGCCACTTCTGGACGCCCACGGGGTCTCCCGGCGTTTCGGCTACCGCAAGATCTTCAATGACATCTCCCTCTCTCTCGGGCGGGGCGAGGTCTTGGCGTTGGTGGGTCCCAATGGTGCCGGCAAGACCACGCTACTCCGCGTGCTGGCAGGGCTCCTGAAGCCCACCACGGGGACCGTGGAGCGCCATGGTACGGTTGGCCTCGTCGCTCACCACTCCATGGGGTACGACGCGTTGACGGCCCGGGAGAACCTGGCCTTTGCGGCGCGGCTGTGGGGAATCTCCGACGGTGACCGCATCGACCACCTGCTGGAGCAGATCGGTCTCGCCAAGTGGGGCGAGATGCGGTCGGCCAATTTCAGCCGCGGAATGACCCAGCGCCTGGCGATCGCCCGGGCCCTCATCCACGATCCTGACATCCTCCTTCTGGACGAACCGTTGAACAGCCTCGACGAACCGGGCACGCAGGTAGTGCTGGACGTGATCGAGGAGCTGGCCGGCCGGGACCGGGCCCTTGCCGTGGTCACCCACCAGTTCGAACGCATGGCGTCGGTGGCGACGAGCGTCGGGTATCTGGTGGGGGGCACCCTCGTGGGCCCCGAGCCGGTGGACGGGCGGGAGGCGGAGGCCGTGTCACAGAAATACCGGAGCCTGCTCGCCAGTGCGTGACTATACCAGAGCGGTTTGGGCGATCATCGCGAAGGACGCGACGGTCGAGTGGCGCACCAAGACGGCGTTCCTGTCGGCCATGGTGTTCGCCATCCTGGTGCTCTCCATCCTGTTCTTCGCCCGGGATCCCACGGCGGTAAGCGCGCTTGACATCGCCCCGGGGGCCTTGTGGGTGACCTTCACCTTCGCGGCGATGGTGGGCCTCAACCGGGCGTTCCTGTTGGAACGGGAGAACAACGCCATGGAGGGACTGCTCCTCACGCCAGTCCCGCGAACGGCAATCTTTGTCGGCAAAATGGGTGGAAACCTGCTGTTCGTCGCGCTGGTGGAGTTGGTGAGCGTGCCGCTGTTCGTCCTGTTCTACAACGTGTCGCTGACCGAGCGGTTGCCCGAGCTGATGCTGGTGACGGCCATGGCGACCTTGGCGTTCGTTTCGGTGGGGACCCTGCTGAGCGCCATGGTGGTGCGGACACGGTTTGCGGAGCTGATGCTACCCGTACTGTTGCTGCCGTTCCTCATCCCGCCGGTGGTGGGGGCGGTGCAAGTGACCGCACGGATCCTGGCAGGGCGTCCCTTGAGCGAGATGATGGGGTGGCTTAAGTTGCTGGCCGCGTTCGATATCGCTTTTGTGGTCCTTTCCGTACTCCTCTTCGAGGCGACGTTAGACGAATGAGCCGTCGAGACAAAGCCCTCCGGTTGGCCCGCACGGGGCAGATTGTCACCGGCGTCGCCCTGCTCGCGTTGGCGGGAATCTATGTTCGCGCCCTGGTCTTTACGCCGGTGGAGCGGCTTCAGGGGCCCGCCCAGAAGATCTTCTACATACACGTCCCGACGGCGGTCATCGCACTGATGGCCTTTGCGGTTTGCGGTGTGCTCAGTATCGTCTATCTGGGATTGCGGGATCAGCGACTGGATCGCTCCGCGGCGGCGTCGGCGGAGGTGGGTGTGGCGTTTTCGGTGGCGATGCTGATCAGCGGCCCGTTGTGGGGCAAGCCGGTGTGGGGCACATGGTGGGCGTGGGATGCCCGGCTCACGTCGACGCTGTTCATCTTCCTGCTGTTCGTGGGATACCTGATCATGCGAGACTCGGTGGTGGATCCGGACCAGCGCGCCCGATTCTCAGCAGTCATCGGCGTCATGGGGTTGGTGTTGGTGCCGTTCATCCACGTCACAGTGTATCTCTTCCGCACTCTCCATCCCGATCCAGTCCTCATCAAGCCCAGTGCGCCTTCCATGCCGGGCGTGATGTTGGTAACGCTGCTGTCGTCATTCGGGGTGTTCATGCTGCTCTACATCGGGTTCGTACTGCAGCGCTACGCGCTGGCGAACCTGCAGGAACTGCGAGAAGAGGAGATGTTACGTGACTCCTGACAACGGCGGATACATGGTTGCGGCGTACATCGTCGTCGCAGTGGTGACGGTAGCGTACGCCGTGTCCTTGGTGTGGAGAGTACGGAAGCTGAAGTAGCCGTGCGGTGAGCAGCATGCGGGCCCCGCCACCCCATCCCTGGAGCGGGGCCCGTTTGTTTTGCTCCGCCTACTGCTCTTCCTCCTTCGGCAACAGCACTTTCCCCCAAACCAGCGCCGCAACTGCCCCGCCCAGCAGCGGGCCGATCCAGTAGGCGCCCTGGCCAACCCATTCACCGGCGACCACAGCGGGGCCAAGGGCCCGTGCAGGATTCACGGCCGCCCCGGTGAGGGGCCCTCCGACGAGGATGTCGAATACCAGGACCAGGCCGATGCCGAACCCGCCGATACCCGTCGGCGCCTCGGGGGAAACCACCGTCCCGAAATAGGCCGACACGAGGAAGAACGTGAGGACGGCCTCGATGAGAATGGCCTGGATGATGTCGACGTCGGCCGCGATCCGCGGCACGCCGTACCCCGTGACTTCCCCGGCAACCACCGGGAAGAGGGCTTTCACCAAGAACGCAGCGATGATGCCCGCCACGAGTTGCGTCGCGACGTACAGCCCGGCGTCTTTCGCCTCGATCTTGTTGCCGAGCCAGAGCCCAAAGGTCACCGCCGGGTTCACATGCGCGCCCGAAATGCGCATGAAGGCCGTCACAATAACGGCCATGACCACACCGCTCGCCACGGCAATACCGAGCAGCCCGAGAGCGCCGGACCTGGCTTCGTTGACGACCACGGCTCCCGCGCCGATGAAGACGAGGCCGAACGTTCCGATGAATTCTGCTGTGAGTGGTCGGAGCTTCGCACCCATGTATGCACTCCCTGTGGTCGGTTAGTGTTGATCCGTCGGTTCGTGGGCTGTCGTCGTATACCGGCTGCGGTAGTGGAGGAGCGGGGGCCGGTCGAACGTTTGTCCTTCCTGCACCAAACCAAAGAACACCGTGTGGTCTCCGGCTCCGTAGGATCCCCACAGCGCGCAGACGATTTGCGCGACCACACCATCCAAGACCGGTAGCCCGCTGCTACTTCGGTGATGCTGGACCGCCTCGAAAGGGTCACCGGCGTCGTCGGCGAAGGTCTGGGAAACGTGCTCCTGGCCCGCCGCCAGGATGTTGAGGGCGAATCCCCGACCGGCGCTGACTGCGGCGTGAAAATTCGCGTCTCGATCCACACAGATCAATAGAAGTGGTGGGTCCATGGATACGGCTGCAACCGCGCTGGCGGTCATGCCGGCGCTGCGTCCGTTTTCATCCAAGGTGGTGGCCACCGTCACGCCTGTGGCAAAGCACCCCAAGAGGGAGCGGAACATCGCAGCGTCGGCACGGTCACCAGGGTCTGAGGTCATGTCAGAGACCATGTCCATGTGAGGCCCACCGCGACAACGGCTCCCGTTCCCGTGCAGGCAAAGTTGACGACGTCGTTGGTGCACCAACGCCACCCCCGCCCTCCCCGGTACTGTACGGTTGCGCCGAGGAGCGAATCGACCAGCATCCCGACGATGCCCCCGATGAGGCCGGTCACGACTGCAGGCCACGGTGCCGGCGCGGCCGCGGCAGCCAGGGACATCAGCGCCGCCCCGGCGACGCCCCCTCCGGTCCCTAGAGTCGTTACGCCACCGTCCGTTCCTGCGGGTACCGGCTCGCCCGTGGTGATCAATCGGGGGGTCTTGGTCGATCTGGTTCCGATCTCCGTCGCCCACGTGTCAGCCTGGGCGGCGGCCAGCGCCCCAGTGAGTGCGGACCATGCGAAGACCGGTGCGTGGGGAACCGCCAGCGCGCTAACTCCCGCCCAGAGCCCGTTGGCGGCCACCTGGGCCCCGTTCCGTCGACCGGTCCGTGCGTCACCGGAGTGCGGCCGAGCGCGATCGGACCCGCTGGTGAGGAGGCTGCCGGAAACCAGAAAGAGGGCGAGCATGACGCCCCCGGGCACGCCGCTGCCGACGAGCACCGCCGCTCCGACCAGGAATCCGGCGCCGGCGCCTCCCGTGGTGAGCCACCCGAGGCGCTCCGCCCCGACGGCAGCGATGCCGGCAGCCACGAAGGCCGCCAACAGTGTCATCCGGCGGGGGAATCTTCGGCGAGACCGAGATCTTTCAAAATGCGCTGCTTCAAATCACTCGGGGCGGTCTGGCCCTTGGCCTTGATCTTCACAAAGCGACAAAACGCCTCTTCAAACTCGAAAACCGCCATACAGGGAGCACAATCCTTGAGGTGCTGGTGCACTGCCGCATCCATTTCGGGGGTGAGCTCGCCGTCTATCAATTCGTGCAGGCGCTTTGCCGCTTGTTGGCAATCCATCTGCATGGGCTCAGTTGTCATCGTACGCTCCGCTTGATGTAGCCGGCCTCGACGGCGTAGTCGTACAACACTCGCTGCAATGCCTGACGGGCTCGAAAGAGGCGCGATTTGACCGTTCCCACCGGAACCTTCATCACCTCGGCGATTTCCGCGTAACTCAAGTCGGCGATGTCGCTCAGCACCAGACATTCGCGGAACTCTTCCGGGAGCTGATCGACGGCCCGGATGACTTCTTCGTCGACAATCTGGTCGAAGAACCGACCTTCAGGATCGACTTCCTGGACGTCATGGAACACCGTGAACTGCTCGTACTCGGCGACGTCGACGGTCGCTCCTCGATGCTTGTCACGACGGTATTCATTGATGAACGTGTGGCGCAGGATGGTCAGGAGCCACGCTCGGACGTTGGTGCCCTGTTTGTACTGGTGCCAGGCACGGTAGGCCTTGAGCATCGTTTCCTGGGTCAGGTCGTCGGCCTGGGCGGGGTCGCCGCAGAGTCGGAGCGCGACGCGGTACACCGTGTCCAGGTACGGCAGCGCCTCCTTCTCGAACGCCTCTCGTTTGTCGTCGGCAGACGATCCCATAGGTCCGATCCTTCACCGGTACGGGGTGGAGTGGGTGTAGAATCGCCCAGCACCGCTGTCCGCGCAATGGTCATTCGCCCTTAACACTCCGGATCCAGCGATTAGCTTTACCACAGTCCGAGCGCGTAGCCCGCCTTACCGCTCGGGCGCCAGGTCCGTCAACAACCGTTTCTGAAGACATGCACCCAATCATCGCGCTGTCAGTACTAGAGGCCGTGCGTGCCTGCGACCTCGCCAAGGGAGATCCTCCGGAAGACGCCCAGATGGGTCAGGAGGCGATCCGCCTGGGACGCACCACCAGTGTGGCCACGCAAATCGAGCGGTACTCCGCCATGGCGCGACGCCGAGAGTCCCTGGATGCGGAGGAGCTGTCGGCCCTCTATACCCTGGTGACGCGGCGCCCGGACGCCGACCTGGTGTTCGCGGATGCGGGCCGTCGGGCGGGCCGCCACGCGGCGAAGCAGGCGCCGGCCACACTCCGGGGACTGCATCGCACGCTTCCCCGAGGTCTGCGGGAGCGTCTGGGCAGGCGGCTGATCCGGCGGGCGGCGGCGAGGGTCTTCGCCGTCGAGATGTCGTATGACGGGGCCAACGCGGCGGCGGTGGAAACCTGCGGCGCCCGGGGGGTGCCCGGGGGCCGGCCGTGCGCGCTGTACGGATCGGCGTTGGCGGAACTGCTGCGGATCTTTACGTCCTTCGACGGTGCGTACTTCCGGATCGCGTGTCGAGCCCGGGGCGACAGCACCTGCAAGTGGAGCACGACTCAAGCACACGAGGCCTAAGATGGCGCTGTTTTCGGAGATCGACCTCTCCGGCGTCGGCCCGGTTCTCCGGGCCAACGACGTGGATGGATGGCTGTTGTTCGACTTTCACGGCATCAACCCAATCGTGAAGCGAGTGGTGGGATATGAGGGGATGGCCACGAGGCGGCTCTTCGTCTGGCTCCCGAAGGAAGGCGATCCGGTGGCGGTGGCCCACCGTATCGAACTCCAGGGGATCGACGGGTTCCCGGGTGAGGTGCGGCCCTACGCGGCGTGGCAGGAGCTTCACAGGCTCTTGGGAGACGTGGTCAAAGGGAAGAGAGTGGCGATGGAGATTTCGCCCGACGACGCGGTGCCGTACCTGGACCGGGTGCCGTCGGGCGTGGTGGGGCTGATCGAGCGGTTGGGAGGGACCGTGGTGTCCTCCGCAACGCTGGTCTCGCTGTTCGCTGCGGGGTGGTCGAAGGCGGAGCTCGAGGGACACCGGGCGGCGGCGGAGACGATTGCCGACATCGCCCGAACCACCATCAGGCGTGTCATCGGAGAGATCGGGCAGGCCAGGGAGGCTGCGGTCCAGCGGGACGTGCTGCAGGCCATGGAGCAGGCGGGGCTGACCACGGACCATCCCCCGATCGTGGCGTTTGGCCCCAACGCGGCCAACCCCCACTACTCACCGCAAGAGGGATCGGACCGGCTGCTCACGGAGGGTGAGGTGGTCCTCGTGGACCTTTGGGGTGGAAAGACGCTCAGCTCGGTGTTCGCCGATCAGACCTGGATGGGCTTTGCCGGCGCCACGCCGCCCGACGACGTCATGGAGGCCTGGACCGTCACGCGCGACGCCCGCGATGCGGCGCTCCAGTTCCTCGAGACGGCTTGCTCGGAGGGCCGATCGGTGACCGGTGCCGATATGGACGACGTGGCCCGGGGCCACATCGCGAAGCACGGATACGGCGACGCGTTTGTCCACCGCCTGGGTCACTCCATCGACACCGACCTCCACGGATCGGGACCGAACCTCGACAACTTCGAGACCAACGATCTCCGGGAGCTCCTGCCCGGAACCGGATTCTCCATCGAGCCGGGCATCTATCTGGAGGGGCGGTTCGGCGTCCGGAGCGAGATCAATGTGTATCTGGGCGAGTCAGGTCCCGAGCCGACGCCAACGGAGCGCCAGCGGGACCTGATCTTGCCAAGCTGATTTCCCGCCGACCGTTGCCTGGGCCGAGCTAGGCGGTTCCTCCGCTTTGGCTCGGCCGGGCGTACCACGCGAACACCACCATCGCCATCCACACGGCGGTTCCTGCGGCGACGTGCGTGGCCCGCCAGTGGGCCTGCAGCACGCTCAACATCATCCCGGCGCCCACGACGATTTGAATGACCGTCACCGCCATGGCGACCATGGTGACTCGTCGCACGGCCATGGGGGCCTTGCGGCGGGCGACGCGAATGGCCATCCCGATGAGGTGGAGCGTCAGCCCATACGCCACGAGCCGGTGGAACCAGTGGATGTGGGACAGCCCGCTGCTGCCTCCGGTCGGGAAGATCTGACCGTTGCAGAGGGGAAAGCCCATACACGACCCTGCCGCTCCCATGTTGGCGGTCAGACCGCCCATGAGAACCGCCACGCCCGCCAGAACCAGCGCGACGACGGCGCTGCGCCAGGTGCTGGCCGCCCCGGTCCACTCCGAGCCCACCTGGCGCTGACCGGCGTTCAGTCCGGCGACCAACAAAGCGGCCACCATGGCCATGGCGGTGCCGAGGTGAAGGATGACTGCCGCAGCCGGCAATTCCATCCACACCGTGATGGCGCCCAGGAGCACCTGGACCAGCATCAACGCCACGGCGAGCACGGCGGGACGAAGGGGTCCCCCGGCGCCGCTCACCTTGGGGTCCTGTCGGCGACGGTACCCCAACACCGCGACACCCACGACGAGGGCGCTGATGGCGAAGGCCACCAGGCGATGTGACCACTCGATGAACGTGGCGGGGTCGGAGAGCGACGGGATGAGCTGGCCGTTGCAGAGGGGCCAGTCGTCGCCGCATCCCATGCCCGAGCCGGAGATCCGGACCCAGCCGCCGAGGACGATGAGAAGGAATGACGCTCCGCTCGCGATGAACGCGAGAAGTCGAATGGATTTCATGGCGGTAAGGATCGTCAGGGGGACCCCCACGGGCAACCGGCGCGAAGGGCGTCCGTTGACCCGGCGTCAGGCGCTATCTTCCGGTGTCCCCAGCTAGACGACGCGATGACATTGACCGATCCGCAGTGGCACGAATTCGCCGGCCGGGCGTTGGCGGAAGACCGTGCCGACGACGACATCACCACGGCCCTCCTCGGGGAGCTGGCCGAACAACCGGCGGTGGGGCGCTTCCGCGCGGAAGCGCCCTTCGTGGTGGCGGGTCTGCCGTTGATGGAGGCGGTGTTTCACGAGCTGGATGCCGCCACGACGATTGAGCCGGCGGTTGCGGAGGGAGACCGCGTCGCCATCGGTGATATCCTCGCCGTGGTGCACGGCCGGGGCCGGGTGCTGCTTTCGGGGGAGCGAGTTGCGTTGAACTATCTCCAACGACTGAGCGGGATCGCCACGGTGACGCGCCGTGCCGTGGACGCGGTGGCGGGAACGGGTGCGGTCGTCACCGACACGCGCAAGACGACACCAGGACTCCGCGCGCTGGAGAAATACGCGGTGCGGACCGGCGGTGGCGTGAATCATCGAGCATCGTTGGCGGACGCGGTGTTGTGGAAGGACAACCACTGGGAACTGTTGGGTCGGCGTGCGGAGAATCTGGCGGAAGCATTGCGGGGCGTGCCGGATGGCATTCAGGTATGTGTTGAGGTCGAAGACGAAAGGCAACTGGAAGTCGCCGTCGCTGCGGGAGTGGAGTGGGTTCTGGCGGACAATCAGACGCCGGACACGATTGCATCCTGGTCGGAGCGTCTGGGGCCGAACGTCACCATCGAAGCGTCGGGCGGCATCACGCCCGACAACGTCCGCTCGTTCGCAGAGGCCGGCGCGCAGCGAATCTCCATGGGCGCTCTCACCTACGCACCCGACCTCGTCTCCATCAGCTTCGAGGTTGGCCTCAGGTCCTCACCTTGAGCAACATCCCGGAGCCTGCCAGTAGGAACAGCATGTTGGGCATCCACGCCGCCCATACGGGCGGTAGCAGCCCACCTGTGCCAATCGCCTGAGACAGATTCACCAGGAGCAGGAAGACCACGGTGGTGGCGAGGCCGATCCCGATGCCGACGGCGCCGCTCGTCCGAGGCGACGTGATGGCCAGCGGGGCGCTGAAGATCGCAATGACCAGGCACGTGAACGGCACGGCGATCTTGAGCTCCTGTCCCACCCGGAGCTTCTTGCCGTCCCCGCCCGAGCGCTCGAGGGCATCGACGTACCGGCCGAGTTCGGCGTATCCCATCTCCCCCGGTTCCGTGGGCTCCGCGAGGAGCGCTGCCGGCTCCTCCTTGAATTGGCGCACCCGCATGGAGTCGTACTCGAAAGTCAACGCCGGACGGTCGGGGAGGAGAATGCGGAAGCGACCTGCCATCAGGGTCCAGTGTTGGAGAGAGTCAGAATAGATGCCGCGCGCGCTCTGGGCGATGAGGGTGGGGTAGTCCTCACCCGAACCTTCTCGTTCCAACTGAATGTCCCTGACCTGGCGCTCCGACTCGTCGATGGAGGAGACGATATAGACCCAGCCTTCCTCCGCCCGGTATACGAAGTTGTACCGGCGGGACCCTTCCTGCCGCTCCCGCTCTCCAAGCAACTCCATCTGTCTTCGTGTTGACGCGGGAGCGATCTCGCCGACGCCGAGCGCCAACCCGGTGGCGAACAACGACGCCATCAGAATCGGGATGATGAGTCGGTGGAAGCTCCTCCCGGAGGCCTTGGCGGCGGTCAGCTCCGAGTGTCGGCTGAACCCGCCGATGCTGAACACCGTGGCGAACAGCACGGCCGCGGGAAGCACGAGGCTCAGGTTCTCGGGAAAACTGTAGACGTAGCTGAGGGCAATGTCTCTCGCGGGGATTCCCGCCCGCAGGAGTTCGTCGAGGTTGTCCGTGACGTCGATGACGATGTAAATCAAGGGGAATCCGACGGCGGTGGCCGCGAAGATCTTCGTCCATTCCCACAACAGGTGGCGGTCGAGGATTCCGGCCCTCATCGGGGGGGACGCCCCCTGAGAAAGGTCGTGCGGAGTCCCCACGCGAGAGAGGTCCCACCCCGGGGAGTGGTGGACCGGGTGCGAATGTGCCACAGCCCGGCAAGCCCCAGGAGCGTGAAGATGATATTCGGCGTCCACATGGCCAACGGGGCCGGCACCTTCAGCTGGTTGGCGAGGGATTCTCCACCGATCAGGCCGACGTAGTAGAGGGTAAAGACGCCGAGGCTCACCCCGATGACGAGTCCCACTCCCGCCCGTGGAAACCGAACGGCCACGGGGACGGCGACGACGACGAACACGAGAGCGGCTGTGGCCATCGCGTACTTCTTGTGTACCTCCACCAGGTAATTGGCGGCCCGTAACCTCGCGCTGCGGGCCCGGTCGTGCAGTGAGATGGCGGACCGGACGTTGGGAGCGTTGCCCCCTGCGTACGCGATCCGGGGGGGGCCTTCCGCCTGCGCGGCGGCGGCGGTCGTCTCGCTGGAGTCGGACTCCCGCTCCTGGGCCTCGGCCGCCTCGGGAGCCAGCCATGCGGCGATACGGTCGACTGTGCGACAATACACCCTGGGGGTTGTCTCGAGCCCGCTGGAGTCGATCGGCACCGGTGCCAGCCCCACCAGGCCCCGCAGGCCGTTCAGCTCGATGCCGGCGGCACGTCTCTCGGCAAACCGCGTCTGGCGAGTTGCCGCCGTGATCACCGAGTCCATCTCACACACGCTCATCTCCCGGTCGCTCTTGAACTGATCCCGATCGCTCCGGGCAAAATTGCCGCCGATGCCCTCGACGCGGAGAATCTGCTGACGGAAGGCCATTTCCTGGAATTGGCGTGCACTCCGCCGGGTGGTCTCGTGGGTGTTGCCGTCGTACAGGGTGAGGTACAGATCCTGCTGGTCGGGTCCGAATCCCATCGTCCCACTGTCGGCGTAGATGGTCCGCTTCCGCGCTGGATTCCTGAGGTCGTAGATCGTAACGTCCCGCATCTGGTAGGTCACCACGTCGATGCGGTTGGCGCGAATAAAGAGCCTGTCGCGCTGGACCTCGTTGATGACCTGCTCCTCCAGCGAAAATGTCGGTTTCGTCCGGGCGATGTCCGTCAGGAGGGTCTTGAGCCGGTGATTGGATCGCGGCAGCACCTGGTCGCTGAAAAGAAACGCCAGTACAGTCATGAGCAGCCCGCTCAACAACAGCGGGCGCATCAACCGGCCGAGGGAAACCCCGCCGGCCCGCAGTGCGGTGAGCTCGTTCTCCGCCGCCAGGTGGCTCACCGTATACAGCACGGCCACCAGCACGGCCATCGGAATCGTCATCGCGACCACGAAGGGGACCGAAAGGGCGAAGACCTCGACAATCACGGACCAGGGAAGTCCCTTGCCCACGAGATCGGGGAGCCGCCTCGATATCTGGTTCAGGATCATGATGCTGGTGCACGCCGACAGGGCGAACACGAACGGAACCAGATGTTGTTTGACGAGGTACTTGCTGAGTATCGTCACTTGTTGAAGTCTTGTAACTCTTTATACGTGAACGAATTGTGGCTCCGGTGAGGAGCTTCGCGCAAGCGTGTACTAGAACGTACCCCCGGCCGGCCCGGAAAGTGTCCTGGCCGGTGGTCCTCCTGGGGGTCCTCCTATTGATGCCCGGTCGGGGCGCCGCCCAGGTGACCGGGACGGGCATCCGCTTCTTCCTGCTCACGGACACGTTACAGGTGCAACCGCCCCCCGCGCTACGGCCCGGGGGATCGTGGGATCGGCTCTCCACGCCGCAGCAAGTGGCTCAACGGTGGGGAGCGGCCACCCGAGGTCTCATCGCCCGCAACCGAGCTCGTCGCTGGCGACTCCGCTTGTTGAGCGGATTGGCCCCGGCCCCGGCCACACCCCTCGGCCAGCAACAGCCCCTTCCACCCGGTGACACCGCCGGGGCGGTGGGCCCGGGGCTCGAAGCTCTGGCCCGATATGCGGATCTCAACATCGAACTGGACGCGCGGCTCGAGACCCGCCTGGAGCGCCTGCGGAACCTGAACTGCACTGCGGCCGACATATCGAATGCGGCGTCCGGCTGTGAGGGGGGCTTTCTGCCGGCCCTCGACCAGCAGTTCAGGCTTCGCGCCGGCGGCGTCATCTCCGATCGGCTCCACGTCAACGTGGACTTCGACAGCCAGCGCGAGTTCAGCACCAACAACCGGATCAACGTGTGGTACCAGGGGCTCGAGGATGACATCCTCCGCCGGGTGGAAGTTGGCAACCTGGACTTCCAGCTTCCGACGTCGCGGTTCATCACGTCGGCCATTCCGCAGAACTCCTTCGGCGTGCAGGCGGAAGCCCAGCTCGGCCCCCTCGAATTCAGAACGATCTTGGTGCAGCAGAAGGGGTCCTCGGTGCGGGCCCGGGTGTTCACAGTGGGTGATCAGGCCACCCAGGGGGTGAGCCGCGAATCCCGTGACGTGGAGTTCGAAGAAAGCCGCTTCTTCTTCGTCGTGAATCCCGCACTCCTGCCGCTATATCCGAACATCGACGTGTTGAACATTGTGCCCCAGGCGCTGCCACCTGCCCAGCAAATCGCACAGGTGCGGATCTACCGGCTGCGGGCGCAGAGCGGCCAAGTCGGAATCAACGCGAGCCTTCGCGGGATCGAGGCCGTCGCGGTGCGCGAAGACAGTCCCCAGCGGGTTGGTCCGTTCTTTTGGGACCTGCTCATCGAGGGGCAGGACTACCATCTCGATCCCAGCGGCGTCTGGTTCGGGTTGCAGAATCGTGTTGGGCTGGACGAATACCTCGCCGTTTCTTATGTGACATTCGCCGGGGACACCGTGGGGACCTTTCCATCGGTGACCGGTCCGGCGGACACACTGTTCTTGATCCACGAGCCTCGCCGCGGTCCCGAAGTTCCCACGTTCCTCCACGAGATGCGGAACTTCTATCGAATCGGTGGTGGCATCACGCGCACCACGATCGGTCTGTCACTGGTGGTGAACGACTCCGAGCGACCCCTGGACGGGGTGGGGACGTACCTGGCCCGCCTCGGGCTGGCCACCTCCACCGATCCGAGTCAGCTGGACGAATTCAACCGGGTATTCCCTCGCGAGCGGGACCCGAACGGCGGGGCGCCGTTGCGCGATCTCTTCCTGGTCTTCCCACACCTCGAGCCGCTGGCGAACAGCAACGCCTTGCAGCCGGGCGAGCGCAACGATTCCCTCTACCGCACACCCACGTTCCTGCGCAACACGGAGGGACCGGCGCCGCGGTTCCAATTCAATTGGGATTACCAGGCGGCGGGCTCGGGTGACCGCTCGCGGCTGAGCCTCGGAGCACTCCAGATTAGGAGCGGCAGCGAGCAGATTCGGATCGGCAATCAAGATCTCGTGCGTGGGCGGGATTACGAGATCTCGTACGACTTGGGTGTGGTGACGTTTCTCAATCCCGACTCGCTGTTCGGGGGTCCAACGCGTGTCCAGGTGCGGTTTGAGCAGAATCAGCTGTTCGATGCTGCACCCAGCAATGTGTTCGGCGTGCAGAGCACCTACAATCTCGGCTCGCGCGGGCGCATTGACGCGATCATGCTGTTTCAGCGAGAGCGTACCGTCTTCACACGCCCTACTCTCGGCTTCGAGCCACAGGCGATGTTCACCGGCGGTCTCAGCACCGAACTGCAGTTCCGCGCGGACGGGCTGACCCGCGCACTCGATGCGCTGCCGCTCTTGAGCACCAACGTTCCATCGACGCTCGAGGTCAGCGGTGAGATTGCCGTCTCTCGTCCCAACCCGAATCGCACCGGCCAGGCGTATCTGGAGGAGTTCGAGACCCAATCGGCGACTTCCATCGATCTCAACGAGCAGAAGTTTCAGCTCGGAAGCCGCCCGTCGTCGGGGCACGGCGTGCCGGCCACGCACCTCTCTCCGCTCGGTGAGTTCGACACGAACGATGCGGTGACGTTCGTTTGGCAGAACGCCATCGAGAAGCTCAACGGCGAACCGTTCGAGGTCAGCCCGGAAGAGATCGACTCCAGCATCGTGCTGACCGGTGCATCGCGGCCCAACGAGACGTTGTTGTGGATGACGCTCAAAGAGGATTCGATCGGCGGTGGTCCCGATCCCACAACCGGAGCACCACGGTGGATTCGACCTTCGTCGCCCAGCCCCCGCTGGCGCAGCATCACGCAGCCCCTGGACCGGTCGGGCCTGGGCGTCGATCTCTCGCGTATCGAGTTCCTCGAATTTTGGGCCTTGGAGGACAAGCGCACCACCATCGAGGCACAGGAGGCGTTGCTCGTCTTCGACTTCGGCACCGTGTTCGAGGATGCGACCGCGTTTGGCCCCGATTCGTTCCGAGTGATCGGCACCGACACGATCTTCTCGGGGTTCCAGCCGATTGGCGCGATAGGTCTGGATTCGGAGAAAGATCCGTTCACCAATCTCTTCAATGCCGCCGTAGACGACATTGGGGTGCACGGCGATTTGCTGCCGTCCATCTTTCACATCAACACTGGTGAGACCGTCACCAACCTCCCGATGTGCGAGCGAGTGTTCACCGGTGTGACGATTCCCACGTTCCTACTCGGGGATCTCAGCGCCCGGTGCACGCGCAGCAATGGGTTCGTCGACTCGGAAGATCTGAACGGCGACAACAGGCTGGACGTTGCCGTGGGCGTCACCCAAGAGGACTTCGTACGCCACGTGGTGCGTCTGGGCGACCCCGCCCAGATCGTCCGTCTGGGCGAGGAAGTCCCTTCCCCGGAGATCGACGGTGTCGCGCGGCAGTGGAAGTTGTACCGCCTCCCCTTCCGCCAAGACACGGTGCTGATCGGCAATCCCGACCAGCGGCGCGTTCGGGCGCTCCGCATCACCATGGTGACGCCGGGACGCCCGGGCGACGAGCGGGAGGTGTCGGTCGCGCTGGCGCGGCTCACGCTGGTGGGAGCGCCGTGGCTCAAGCGTGCGGCGACCCCCATTGCCGGCTTGCACGGCTCGGACGGCGAACCCCATGGGGAGGTCGTCGCGTCGATCATTTCGACGGCGGACCAGGAATTGGGGTATGTGTCGCCGCCGGGCGTCATCGACGAGGCCCAGCGTGAGGGTGCGGCGTTCGAGTTCGGATCCCAGGAGATCAACGAGCGGTCCCTGCGTCTGATCGCGCAGGATCTGCGGGTGGGTGAGCGGGCGGAGGCGTTCCTGCGGTTTGCCACCGAGGCGGACAAGAACTTCCTCCAATACCGGAAGCTGCGTGTGTGGGCAAGGGGAAGGGGGTCTGGGTGGGAGTCGGGCGACCTCGAGTTCTTCATCAAGGTCGGTAGCGACGAAGACAACTTCTACCTGTACCGGACGCCGGCCCGGACGGTCGACTGGGAGCCGGAGGTTGTGGTGGACGTGAATCGCTGGCTTGCGCTGCGGGCCGAGGTGGAGAATTCCTGGCTCCAGGGGGAGCCGCCGTCCGGCTCCCTCGAATGTGGAGGGGATCCCGAGGCGTTCATCCGGTGTGACGGGCCGTACATGATTCATGTCAGGGATCCGGCGGTCCGCCCGCCGAATCTGGCGCGGGTGTCCGAGGTCGCCGTGGGGATCTTCCGAGTCGGCAATGCTTCGGTGATCCCGGAGGCGGAGCTGTGGGTGGACGACATCCGCTTGAGCGATGTCGTGGCGGACGTAGGAATCGCCGGTGCAGTCGAGGCGCGGCTCACGGCCGCTGATTTTGCCGAGGTCGACTTCGCCTTCACCGGCACCGACGATCGTTTCCGCTCGATCGATCAAGCTCCGGATTACCTCGCCGATGCACAGACGCGCTTCGGCTCGACCGTGCGGGTGGACAAACTGCTCCCGGAATCCTGGGGCATGAGCATCCCGTTTTCCGTCCAACATCAACGCCTCCGCACGGATCCATTCTTCGTCCAGCGGAGCGACGTACTGGCCGATTCGCTGGCCAACCTCCGCAAGCCGGGAAACGCGAGCACCTCGTATCAGGTGGCACTCCGTCGATCGCGCCGCGGGGACACCTTCGCCGAGCGCTTGCTGATGGACCCCCTTTCGGTGGCCGCCGGCAAGCTGGATGCCGAGAACGTCACCGAGCTGAGCACGGCGGTGACGACGAATCGTCGGGTGCAGGTCAACTACGACAATCGACCGGCGGCAAGGACGGCGCCGGCCGTCCCGGGCTTTCTGGTCAGGTTCGTGGAGGGTCTACCGGCGTGGCTACGGGAGAGCGAGTTCGGGAAGGGATTGAGAACATCCCGCGTGCGGTGGAATCCATATCAGATCCGCATGCGATCGGAGCTTACCGACAACCTCACGGAACGGCGCACGTTCCGCGTTCCGGTGGGGTTGCCGGAAGACTCGGCCCTGTCACCGCTGCAGAGCGTGGTTCACACGTGGCGCAACACCGTGGGCGCGGACCTCCGGCCGTTTTCGTCCTTGGGTCTGCGTGTGGATTACATGACGACGCGGGACCTGCAGGATTACGGAGACTCCACGCAGGTCGGCCGACTGCTCGATGACTTGCGAGGGGATTTCTTGGGGCGGGACGTGGGTTTCGAACGCGACCGTACCCTGTCGACTCGCCTCACCACGTCACCGGTGATCAATAGTTGGCTGCGACCGCGCTTCAGCTTCTCGAGCGCCTACGTGTTCCACAGGGATCCCAACGGGCGTGTGGCGGTGCAGGTCGAGACGGATTCGAGCACAACGTTTCGTGTACCGGAAGCAGTGTCTAACTCTCGAACCCGAACCGTTGGGGCGACATTCGACATGCGGAGATTGGTCGAATCCATAACTGGTACGTCCGGGATTCTCGCCCGCGTGTTCAGGGGTGTGGTCCCGGCGGATGTGTCCTACCGGACCGGGCAGAGCTCCACCTTCAACCGCATCACGTTCGAGCCGACACTGCGTTACCGGCTTGCGCTCGGTGGGTTCGACGAGTTCAGACAGCAGGGAGACGTGCCGGCCACGTCGGCGATCGATTCGGATGAGTGGACGGTGGCCGGCGGGACCAGATTGCCGATTGGCTTTGACGTCCGGGTGGATTACCGCCAGACACGTGCTACCACATTGGCGAGGCGCGGCGATGCCCAGGCCGAAATCGAGCAGCAGTTCCGGCAATGGCCGTCCGGAACGGTGTCGTGGGTATTCACGCCGCCGAGGGGGGTGCGGAATGTGCTGTCGAGTGTCACAGCGCGCGCACGGTATCAGCGTACAGAGGCGTCGAGCTTCCAACCCGGAGTCCTCAGGCAACCGGGGCAGGGAACTCAGACCGGGGCCGGTAGTACCACGGGGGTGTTCACCGAAGCCACATCCACAAACTTCGCACCGACCGTTACGTTTACCTGGGCGGGCGGAGTGGTGAGCCGGGCCGAGTTCACGAGTTTCCAGAGTGAGGTACTGACATCGGGAAACCTCACCGTGAACGACGTCCAACGCCTGAGTGCGAGCCTGAATCTCTCGGTCCGTACCCCGCAATGGTTGGTTCGTCTACCGAGCGACCTGCGAACGTCGGTGACAGCCAGTGCGACGAACGACAGTGTATGTTTGCAGCGTAGCGAGAGCACGGCGTGTTCCCCCGTATCGGACAGCCGGCGGCGGCAATTGGATCTCCGGATAGACACTGCGTTTCCCCCGAGCATGCGAGGCGGCGCCAGCTTCACCTACGTGCTCACCGAAGAGCGACACACGTCGAGTGAGTTCTCGCAGATGGTTCTCACGGTCTTCTTGGACATCAATTTCCTGGCGAGTCAGGTGCGATGATGAGAAAGCTCTGTGCCACTGTGACGTTTGGCTTGCTGCTCGCGTGTAGCAGCGGGGGGGAGGCGGCGCTGCAGTTTGACGGTGCTGTGGCACTGTCGTACGCCGAGGCGCAGATGAACTTCGGGAACCGGATTCCGGGAACGGAGGCCCATCGGCAAACAGGCGATTGGATTCTCGCTCACCTACGGTCTCGGGCCGATTCCGTCGTGGTTCAGGAATTCTCCCACGTCACGGTCGACGGGGACACTCTCCATTTGCGCAACTTCATCGGCAAGTTTCGTCCGGAACTGACGGAGCGGATCCTGTATGTGGCGCACTGGGATACCCGACCCACGGCCGACAGCGAGACCAACGTCGCGCAGCGCCGACTGCCCACGCCGGGTGCGAATGACGGCGCCTCGGGCGTTGCCGTCTTGATGGGCGTCGCGGACGAACTGCAGCGCGAGCCCCCGGTCTACGGTGTCGATCTATTGTTTGTGGATGGGGAAGACTTCGGCGACTTCGGTGTGGACAGGGACGTGTTCCTCGGTTCCAGGTATTTCGCCGACAACCTGCCGGACGATTACCGGCCTCTGTTTGCGGTCGTCTTCGACATGGTGGGTGATGCCGACTTGCGGCTGCCGCAAGAGGGGTACTCCAGAGACGGAGCGCCCGAGGTCGTGGATCGCGTGTGGGCCAAGGCCCAGGAGTTGGGTTTCGGCAACATCTTCCAGTCCACCGTACGAGACTGGGTCCGGGACGACCACATCCCGCTGCAGCAGGCGGGGATCCGGGCTATCGATGTCATCGACTTCGACTATCCCGCATGGCACACCACCGACGACACGCTGGACAAGCTGAGCGCGCGGAGCCTCGCCATCGTGGGGAGCGTGGCCGTGGCGCTGGTGCGCTGACCCCTCCGCAACGGCGGGATACTCCCGCAATTCTTTTGGCACATAGAGTAGTGGGTGCCCCCGCCACCTTGGTGTCATGGCCACCAAGGATGACGCCCGGGCGGCCCTGCTGCTGATCGCGTTGGCGCTGGCCGGTGGATTCATCCGACTGCTGGGCTTGGGTGGGGATGCGCCGGGGGAGATCGGGTACCAGGGGAGCGCCGACGAGCGGCCCCGCCGGGATTCGGTGGCCGCGGTCGCCGAGCGGCTGTCCCAACCCCTCCAACGCGGCGAGACCATCGACGTGGACCGGGCGGACGCCGCCACCCTGTCTCGGCTACCCCGGATCGGACCGGCGCTGGCCGCCCGGATCGTGGCGGATCGGGCGTCCCGGGGGCCATTTGGGACGGTGGACGAGGTAAGCCGGGTCCCGGGTGTAGGCCCCTCTGTGGTGGAGGCCATTCGCCCCTTCAGCTCCTTCTCCGGTCGGCCCCGAGCCCGACGAGCCCAATCCTCAGAAAAAACGGAGCTAATGGTGAGCTTGAACACAGCGACGGCCTCTGAACTGGAGCAACTTCCCGGGATCGGTCCAGCCAAGGCACGGGCGATCCTGGACGATCGTCGGCGCCATGGCCGATACCGTTCCATTGAAGACTTGGGTCGCGTCCGAGGGATGGGTGTGGCTACCATTGAACGACTTCGTGGCCTCGTCACGGTGCGCTAAGTTTCTCTTGACAGCGTAGGGGGGTCACGTACTTTCACGTTGTCACATAAGGATTTAAGGGTGTTCCTTACTTCTCTGTTCCCAACCTGCTAGACCGATTATGGCGACGTCCACAGCCAGTGCAATGCGCATAGGCGACCTGCTCATCGGCGAGGGTCTGATCACGAGGGAACAACTCGATCAGGCGCTGACGGAGCAACGCGGGTCGGGCCTGCGCCTCGGCTACGTACTGGTGAAGATGGGCTTCGTGCGGGAGATCGAGATCACCAAGATGCTGGCCCGCCAGTACCGGTTGCCGGCGGTGGATCTGTCCCGCTTCCAGGTGGACGAGAAGATCGTGAAACTGGTGCCTGCCGACGTGGCGTTGAAGCACTCGATCCTGCCGTTGAAGCGAGAGGGGCGGAGCCTCACGGTGGCCATGGCCGAACCGGGCAACGTGCAGGTGATGGATGATCTCAAGTTCATCACGCGGTGCGACGTCATTCCGGTCATTGCAGGCGAGTTCACGCTGCGGACGGCGATCGAGAGGTATTACGAAAAGAGCGATGCGCAGCTCGCGAGCCTCCTCGAGGACATGGACGAAGGGGACCTCGAGATCGTCGAAGAGGACGAAGACGAAGACGCCCCCGGCGCCCTTGCGGATGACGCGCCGGTGGTGAAGCTCATCAACGGCCTGCTCTCCGATGCCGTGCGCAAGGGTGTGAGCGACATCCACATCGAACCCTTCGAGCACGAGCTGCGGGTCCGGTACCGACTCGATGGATCGCTGCGCGAGGTGATGAAGCCGCCGGTCAAGCTGAAGGCGGCCCTCACAAGCCGCGTCAAGATCATGTCTAATCTCAACATCGCCGAGCGGCGGGTGCCGCAAGACGGGCGTATCAAGATCAAGGTCGGGAAGCGCGTGATCGATTTCCGTGTCTCGACGTTGCCCGTGATCTTCGGCGAGAAGATCGTGATGCGGATCCTGGACAAGGGCAACCTCACCCTCGATCTCCAGACTTTCGGGTTCGAGCCCCAGGCCGAGAAGGACCTCATGACGGCCATCATGAACCCGTACGGCATGGTTCTTGTCACAGGACCGACTGGGTCGGGAAAGACGACGACCCTCTACTCGGCGTTGTCGCAGGTCAACAACATCGACGTGAACATCATGACTGCGGAGGATCCTGTGGAGTACAACATCCACGGGATCAATCAGGTCCTGGTGCGCAATGAGATCGGCATGACATTCGCCGCGGCCCTCAAGGCGTTTCTGCGTCAAGACCCCAACATCATCATGGTCGGAGAGATCCGCGACCTGGAGACGGGCGGCATCGCCATCAAGGCGGCACTGACCGGACACCTGGTGCTGTCGACCCTCCACACGAACGACGCGCCGTCCACGATCACGCGTATGATCGACATGGGCATCGAGCCATTCAACGTTGCGAGCGCGGTGAACCTGATCGTGGCGCAGCGGCTGGTCCGGCGCATCTGCAAAGACTGCAAGGCGGAGACCGAATACTCGAGCGACGAGCTGGCGGTGCTGGGAATGCAGGAAGAGGACGTGGCCGACATCACGTTCTTCAAAGGGGCTGGATGTGACAGCTGTGACGGGACTGGGTACCGCGGGCGTGCGGGTCTCTACGAGGTGATGGCCTTATCGCCGTCCCTCCGTCGGATGATCCTCAAGGGGGAGTCGACGGCCGATCTGCAGAAAAAGGCCGTCGAGGAGGGCATGCTCACGCTCCGCATGGACGGTATAATGAAGCTTCGCAAGGGCGTCACCACACTCGAAGAAATTGTCAAGGAAACGGCAGGGTAACTGAATGACGGAAGCAACGGCGCCGGCCCAGCAGCAGGAAAAGCGCCTCAATCTACGCTCCCTGCTGGAGGAGATGATCCAACGCAACGCGTCGGATCTCCACATCACGGCGGGTGAGTGCCCGAAGCTTCGCGTGGATGGTGAGATCGTCAATGCAACCGAATACCAACAGCCTCTCTCGCCCAAGGAAACGTTGCAGGTAGCCTACTCGGTGCTGACCGAGGAGCAGAAGAAGCGTTTCGAGACGGACGATGAGCTGGACTTTTCTTTTGGCATCGCCGACCTGTCCCGTTTTCGTGGCAACTGCTTCAAGCAACGTGGCTGCACCGCGATCGTGATCCGCCAGATCCCGATTCAGATCAAGACGTTCGAGGATCTTGGATTGCCGCCGGTGTTGGCCGAGCTGGCCAAACGCCCTCGGGGATTGGTGCTGGTCACGGGGCCGACAGGCTCGGGCAAGTCGACCACGCTGGCCGCGATGGTCGACCGGGTCAACCGGGAGCGCCGGGGCCACATCATTACGGTGGAGGATCCCATCGAGTTCGTGCACCGGCACCAGGGGTGCATCATCAATCAGCGCGAAATCGGAACGGATACGAAATCCTTTGCGGCGGCATTGAAGTACGCGCTTCGCCAGGACCCGGACGTGGTGCTGATCGGTGAGATGCGCGACCTGGAAACGATCCAGGCCGCTTTGACCATTGCCGAAACTGGCCACTTGGCGTTTGCCACGCTGCACACCAACTCGGCGGCGGAGACCATCAACCGTATCATCGACGTCTTTCCTGCGCACCAGCAATCGCAAATTCGCGCGCAGCTTGCCTTCGTACTCGAAGGTGTGGTGACGCAGATCTTGCTGCAGAAGGCCTCCGGTCGAGGGCGAACGATGGCGGCAGAGATCATGATATGTACGCCGGCCATCCGGGCGCTCATCCGGGACGACAAGGTGCACCAGATTCTGTCACAGATGCAGGCCGGGAAGAAGTTCGGAATGCACACACTGACCGACGCTCTGTACACACTGTACATGCAGCGCGAGATAACGATGGAAGAAGCGCTGCGCGTGGCGCCTGAACAGAACGAGTTCCTACGCGCCATCGGGGAGCCCGTGCCGGGAGATCCCACGGCGAACCAACGACCGGCGACGGGCCGACGCTAGAGAGGTAGGAGAGCGATATGGCTGTATTCGAATACACTGCTCAGACGGCAACCGGTGAAGAACAGACGGCTACCATCGACCTGCCGACCAAGGACGATGTCATCAACCATCTTCGTCAAAAGCGGATGCGGGTGGTTCGCGTACGCGAGGCGAAGAAAGCCAAACGCAAGGCAAAGGTGCCAACGCGTGATGTCGTGATCTTCACGCGGCAGTTTGCCACCATGATCAACTCCGGTCTTCCGTTGGTTCAGGCGCTGGATATTCTCGCGCGGCAGTCGGAGAACAAGACGCTTTCCGAGGTGACCAAACAGGTCGTGTACGACGTCGAGTCGGGCAATACGCTGGCGGACGCGCTGTCGAAGCACAAGAACGCGTTCAGCGACTTGTTCGTGAACATGGTTGCCGCCGGTGAGGCTGGTGGTATTCTCGACACGATTCTGCTCCGTCTCGCGGTCTTCCTCGAGAAGAACGACGCCATCGTGCGGAAGGTCAAGGGCGCCATGATCTACCCGGCCGTGATCTTCTCGGTTGCGGGGATCGCGGTGGTGATCCTGCTGATCTTCGTGATCCCGACATTCCAGACAATGTTCGCCTCGGTCAACATGGAGTTGCCCCTTCCCACGAAGATCGTGATTGGAATGAGCGATATCCTGCAAGGGTTCTGGTGGGCCATTGGTGGCGGTGTGGCGGCCTTCATATTCGGCTTGAAGAAGTATTACGCTACCGACGGCGGGCGCCTCGTCCTGGACAAAATGATGTTGAACGCGCCGGTGCTGGGTGACCTGCTGCGCAAGTCGGCGGTGTCCCGGTTCACGCGGACCCTCGGAACGCTGATCTCGTCGGGTGTGTCGATTCTCGAGGGACTCGAGATCACGGCGCGAACGGCGGGCAATCGGGTGATCCACGACGCGGTCATGCAGTCCCGCGGATCCATCGCCGGGGGTGAGACCATCGCCGACCCGCTGACGAAATCGGGGGTGTTTCCCCCGATGGTGACCTCCATGATTTCCGTTGGCGAGGCGACCGGTGGACTGGATCTGATGTTGACCAAGATCGCCGACTTTTACGATGATGAAGTTGACGCCGCCGTCAGCGCGCTCCTCTCCCTCATGGAGCCGATCATGATCGTGGTGCTCGGTGTGGTTGTAGGTGGTATGATCGTGGCCATGTACTTGCCGATCTTCGAGATGATCAACTCGGTGGAGGGTTGAGCGATCGGGAGTAGAGGTCCTGGGGAGCATTTGAAAAGGGGCCCGGCGGGTGTCGGGCCCTTCTTCATCTGACCACCTTTTGACGGGACTCCGCATGGCGTAATGGCGACCAACCAACCGGATCGTCGTTGCGTTTTGCGAGAGTGGGTTCAATACTAGGGCATGACCACCCCCTCAACTCTTGCAAAGGGCGAGAGCCGGTACCCCTCCCTGGATCCCCGGATGCCGACGGTTACGGCACTGTTGCGGTGGGTGTATGTGGGCCGGCTCAGTGTGGCCACCGCGATCTTCGTCGCCGCGGCCTTCTATTTCTCGGCGACCCCGCGAACCTGGTTTCTCATCGTCACCCTCGCCCTGGTGCTGAGCCTGGTCTTTACCGGGGCGTCCTTCTTCCACACCCATGTCCGGGGTGCCCTCCCGACCCCGACCTTCCTGTACACCCAGACGCTGTTCGATCTCGCGTTGGCCACGGCGGTGGTCCACGTGACCGGCGGGGCGGACAGCAACTTTGCCTCGCTCTATATCCTGGTCATCGCGGTGAGTGCGGTGACGATGCCCATCGCGTCGAGCCTGCTGGTGACGATTCTCGCCGCCGTCCTGTACGTCGCCGATGTGTTCTTCGCCAACCCGGTGCAGCTCTCACCGGCCCTCGGGTTTCAGGTGGGGGTGTTCGTGGTGGTGGCACTCTCCATCAGCTATCTGGCCAGCCGGGTTCGGGTGGTGGGGGCGGCCAGGACCGTGCTGGAAAAGGAGGTCAAGCGGCTCCGCCTCGAGGCACCGGACATTCTGCGTCAACTCGTGACGGGGGTCATCACCGTCGACGGAGCGGGCACATTGGCGTTCTCGAACCCGGCGGCGGAACAGCTCCTGGGTTTTTCGAGCCAGCAACACCTGGGGACGCCCTTTCTCGGCTTCTTGGAGGGAGTGTCGGCGGAGCTGGCCAGGGGGATCATGATGGCCCAACGAGACCGACGCCGTCGCCTACGGCTCACGGGCCATGTGGCGTCCGGAGGTCGAACGTTTCCGATCGGGGTCACGACCACGCTGCACGAAACCGAAAGCGACGAGCCGGGATCCGTCACCGCGATCTTCACGGACATCTCGGATCAGATCCGATTGCAGGAGCTCAATCGTCGTGCCGAGCGACTAGAGGCGGTGGCTGAGCTCTCGGCATCACTGGCGCATGAGATAAAAAATCCCCTGGCCTCGATTCGATCATCGGTTGAGCAGCTGGGAGAGTCCGCTCACGCGGATGAAGACGACCAATTCCTTGCGCAGCTCATCGTGCGAGAGAGCGATCGATTGAGCAGGCTGCTCACCGACTTCTTGGACTTTTCGCGCGTCCAGGTGGGCGAGTCGCAGCCGGTGCATATGCGGGATGTTGCCCAAGCGGCCATCGCCGTGGTGCGGGAGCATCCCGATTGTCCTCTCGACGCCGAAGTCACCATCAAGGGGGATTGCGGAGACATCGTGGGCGATGAGGATCTGCTGCACAGAGTCGTCATCAACCTGGTGTTGAATGCGATGCAGGCTTCCAAGAGCGGGGCTGTGGTGAAGGTGGAGCTGCGCGACGTCAAAGCATCGGATGTGCCGGGCGGGGCGTCGCTGGGCGCCTGCATTCTCTTGAAGGTGTCGGACACGGGTCCGGGGATTCCTCCCGAGCTGCGCGCCAAGCTCTTCGATCCGTTCGTGACCGGACGCGAAGGGGGCACCGGTCTCGGCCTTTCGGTGGTGCAGCGGGCGGTCGTTGCGCACCGGGGCTTGGTGTTCGTGGATACCGAGACCGGCAAGGGAACGACGTTCAGCATCTACCTACCCAAGACGGAGCGGACGGAGGTGGCGGCATGATTGGTGACCGACCGTCGTTACTCGTCATCGATGATGAATCAGGTATCCTCGAGACGCTGCGCATTCTCTTGAAGAAATCCGGTTTCGAGGTGCAAACCGCCCAGGGCGGCGGCGCCGGGCTGGAAGCCATCAGGGAACACGCGCCGGAGATCGTGTTGACGGATGTCCGCATGCCGCAAGTGGGCGGCCTGGACATTCTCCACGCGGCACACGAGCAAGATCCGGAAACGCCAGTCATTCTGATGACTGCCCAGGCATCGCTGCAAACGGCCATTCAGGCGGTCAACGACGGAGCATTCTACTACATCCAGAAGCCGTTCTCGAATGACGACATGGTGGCGATCTGCAACCGTGCTGCGGAATACCGCCAGTTGCGGTCCGAGAACAAGAACCTGAAAAACGAAATCCGTCGCCGCGATCGGTCGGTGGCGCTGAAACCCATCGGGAAAGCGCGCTGCTTCACGGATGTTCTCAAGCTCGCCGAGCAGGTCGCACCGACGGACTCGACCGTGCTGATCCAGGGCGAGAGCGGAACCGGCAAGGAGGTGATCGCCAGGTACATCCACGAGTTGTCGGGCCGGTGTGACGGGCCATTCCTCTCGATCAACTGCGGTGCGCTGCCCGAGAGCCTCCTGGAATCCGAGTTGTTCGGACACGTCAAGGGCTCCTTCACCGGGGCAGTGAAAGACAAGGAGGGACTCTTCACCGCCGCCCGTGGTGGGAGCTTCTTCCTGGACGAGATCGGCGAGACGACGCCCGCAATCCAGGTCAAGCTGCTCCGCGTCTTGCAGGAGCGGGAGGTCCTACCGGTGGGGGGCACCGAGCCGATGCCCGTCGACGCGAGGGTGATTGCGGCAACCAATCGTGATCTGGAGGAGGAGCTTCGCCGCGGTCAGTTCCGATCCGACCTGTTCTACCGCTTGAATGTCTTCTCTCTGCACTTGCCGAAACTGAGCGAACGGCGCGAGGACATACCACTCTTGGCGGAGTCATTTCTCAATCGCATCGCCCAACAACGGCAGCAGGATACGCGAATCCTGTCGCAGGATGCTCTCGACGCGATCATGGTGTACGAGTGGCCCGGCAACGTGCGCGAGTTAGAGAACGCGTTGGAGCATTCCGCAATCCTCACCCGGGAAAGGGAGATCGCACGGGAGATTCTGCCCCAGAGGGTGACGGCGCCGAAATCACAGCCGCTGGTGGACGACCGGCCGGTGTCCAACCCGACGCTGGATGCGATCGAGCGGGCGTACATCATGTGGGTGCTGCAGGCGGAGGGTGGCAACAAAACGCGTACTGCCGAGGTGCTGGGCATCGATCCGTCCACGCTGTACCGCAAGCTCGCTCGGTATGACGCAGACTCAGCGTAGCTCGCCGGTCGCGCGGGATGCGGTGGGGGCCGCGACGCTCCAGCACATAAGCAGGGCGCCGGCGTTCAACCGTTGGATGTTCGATCGCCTGTCGCGCTGGATCGGATCCCGGGTGCTCGAGGTTGGTTCGGGGATCGGCAACATGTCCCGGTTCTTCATTGATCGGGAGCGAGTGGTTCTGACGGACACGGAAGCCGCGTATCGAGCGGTCCTCGAGGAGAAATACGGCGCCCGTGAGAACGTCGATGTCGTCAACCTCTCCCTGCCGGAAGTTCCCGGCGCGTTGTCCGGCCAGGATTTCGATACCATCGTATGCCTCAACGTTCTCGAACACATCGACGACGACGTCGCCTCCTTGCAGGCGATGTACGACATGATGCAACCGGCGGGTAGGCTCGTGCTCCTTGTGCCGGCGTTTCCCGCGCTATATGGAACACACGATCGGGCCCTCGGCCATTATCGCCGGTACACGCGAAAGTTGCTTCGTGCCCGGTACGCCAGCGCAGGTTTCGCGATGCGACATCTGGAGTACTTCAACTTGGCCGGCATGCCGGGGTGGTGGGTCACCGGACGCGTCTTGCGACGTGATCTCATTCCCACCGGATCACTTGCGTTGTACGACATGTTGGTGCCGCTGTTCCGACTGGAGAGGCTGATCCCGTTCCGCGTTGGTCAATCCTTGATCGCAATTGGAGAGCGCCCAGAATGACCCTACCGTCGGACTGGAACGACCTCGTCGTCACCGCCGTAGTGCCTGCGTACAACGAGGAGCAAACGGCGCGCGCGGCTATCGCCCGGCTCCGCGAGGTCCCGCTGAAACTAGAGATCGTCGCAATCAACGATGGATCCAGTGACGGGACGGGCAGAGTATTGGACGCCCTACACGAAGAAGGCTTGATCAACAAGGTGATCCACCACCCCAAGAACAAAGGCAAGGGAGCGGCGGTCCGGGCCGGCATCGACGCGGCGACCGGCCACGTGATCGTGGTTCAGGATGCCGATCTGGAGTACGATCCCACCGAGCTTCCGACCTTGCTCGATCCGATCCGCCAGGACAAGGCCGACGCGGTGTACGGTTCCCGATTCCACGGGGGCCCGCGACGGGTCTTGTTCTTCTGGCACGCGATCGGCAACCGGTTCTTGACGCTGCTGTCGAACATGCTGACCGATCTCAACCTGACCGACGTGGAGACGTGCTACAAGCTGGTGCGTGCTGATTTACTGGAGTCGCTCCCGCTCGTATCCAACAGATTCGGCATCGAGGTGGAGCTCACCGCCCGGCTGGCGAAAGCCAAGGCGAGGATCTGGGAGCTGCCGATCAGCTACTCGGGGCGCACGTACGCTGAGGGCAAGAAGATCGACTGGCGGGACGGGGTCGCGGCGTGCTGGCACATTCTGCGGTTCAATCTCTTTTCCTTCCGGCGCAAGCGCCTGAGCTGACCCGGGCGTGGCGTCGATTCGGCCCCCATAACCGAAGCTACACCGAAGATTGTGACCCCGACGTCGTGCCGGGTGTTGCGAGTGTCCGGACGCCTTGCAAAATGAGTGCGGCGGATCACAAGATTGGGGCGACCTGGATTCCTCTGGTCCTTTTAAATGGTTGTAATACATTGACTTACGGCTCACCTGAATTACAGGCACGGACATTGCAACCCCCGACCTTCACCGTTTCTGTTGTGTGCCAAGCAAGAAGTTTGGTTCCGAGGTTTTTCCCATTAGGAGGAAGTCCATGTTGAATCGCAAGGGTTTCACACTGATCGAGCTGCTGATCGTGGTTGTGATCATCGGCATCTTGGCAGCCATCGCCATTCCGAAGTTTTCCAACACCAAGGAGAAGGCGTACATGGCGGCCATGAAGTCGGACCTGCGTAACCTGGTGACGGCTGAGGAAGCATACTTCGCCGACAACACCACGTACACCGCGGTCCAAGCCGACATGAACTACAACGCGTCGGCCGGCGTGACCGTCGTGGTCACAGTCAGCCCGGGCCCCCCGGTGTCGTACAACGGCGTCGCGTCGCACACGGGTACTGCCGAGACCTGCGCCATCTACATCAACGAGGCGCCAGTAGCTCCGGCGACGGCCGAAGGCGAGCCGGCCTGCACTTAATCCACCGGCTAGCCTGACGAAGCGTGGGGCGGTGCTTGCACCGCCTCACTCGCTTCAGGCCCTATATCTGATTCTAGATTCGCCGAGGGATCTGTCATGCGATTCGCTCCAGGAGATGTTCGTGGGGTCTGCACCACCCATTGCGCCTGCGACGGTCAGTGGAGAGGCCACCTGCAGCTGAGGAGAGGCGTTTGCTTTTCTTCTCCGTTCGCCGCTGAATTCCTATATTGTTTGCGACTGATCCCCCGCGTGTAGCCGAGGCTGTTATGAAAGCCAAGAATTCCGGGTTTACGCTGATCGAACTGCTCATCGTCACGGTGATCATCGGGATCCTCGCGGCCATCGCCATTCCCAAGTTCTCCAACACGAAGGAAAAGGCCTACCTCGCCGCGATGAAGGCTGATCTCCGCAACCTCGCCACCGCGGAGGAGTCGTATTTTTATGACAACGCCACGTACTATGATGGTGCCCTCCCGGCGGCGCAGCTCAACTTTCGGGGCACGACCGGTGTCTCTCTTGTGCTTTCGAACGTGACCCCAGGAGGTTGGGCCGCGGTCTCAACGCATACACAGACGCTCAAGACGTGTGCTCTCTTCGTAGGCATGGCGCCCGTGACGGCACCGGCCACGGAAGAGGGACAGGTGAAGTGCAACTAGAGTAGCCTGTAGCTCTCTCAGGGATCACATCTTCCATAAGGAATGATTCGACACGGGCCGCGTTGACCGGGTTACGTGTGCATCTCCGCCGGCAGCGAGTTTTCGGTGGTAATTGCCGGAGGGTAGGTGGTGGACACACGCAGCCATCAATCGGGCTTCACCCTCGTCGAGGTGGTGGTGGCGGTCACCCTGTTGGTGGTGGGGGTTTTGGCCGTGGCATCAACGTCCGCATTCATCACGGGGATGATCGGGGCGGGTGGCACCGATGGAAAAGCGGCCGCCCTTGGGAGGGGGGTGCTGGAATCGGTCCTTCCGACGGCCTGTGAAGGCGAAGCACGGGGTGATACGACCATTGGCGCCCTCAGAGTGGATTGGAGCGTGGCCCCGTCGGCCAATGCCGCCGAAGTCGTGGCGGTGGTCACGGCGCCGAGCACGGATCGTCCCGGTGACAGTCTGAGCACGGCCCGCGCATGTCCGGGGTAAGGAACCGCGGGTTCACCCTGGTGGAGCTGTTGGTGGCGTTCGTGCTCTGGGCGGTGGTGGGCACGGCGGCGGTGAGCGTGTTGGTGGCAGGCCAGCGGGGCTATCGCCGGCATCAAGAGTTGGCCCAGGCCAATGCCACGGTCCGGGCCGCCGCGACAATCCTGACCGGAGAGCTTCGAGGGAGCGACTTGCTCCGCGGAGATCGCACCTCGGTGACATACCGGGCCCCGCGAAATCTCTACGTCACCTGTGACAAACCAGATCTCGACCGGTCGACGGTTCTGCTCCGGGCCGACTTTCTCGGATATCGCCCATTGGACCCGGACGTCGACTCTCTGCTCCTCTTTGCCGACGGAGATCCGGCCACCCGAGACGACGATCGGTGGATACACGCCGACCTAAGGGAGATCTCGCCGGGCTCATCGTGCCCGGACGGGGCCCGGGGGGTGACGGCACGCCTGGCGGGCGCTGCGCGCCGGAGTCTCGAGGCGGTTGGTGTGGGAGCCCCGGTGCGGGGTGCGGCGGTCTGGGAGATGAAGGGGTATCGCGACAGCCGAGGGGAGTGGTGGGTGGGAATGCGCCGGTACCACAAGGCGGACGGTCGATGGCCCGTGATCCAACCGGTGCTCGGTCCCATTGCATCAGGGGGCCTGGTGCTCATGTATCGCGGCCCGGGCGGACTTCCCACCGACGCTCCGGACCGGGCCGCGACTGTGGACCTCGCCGTGGCGGTGCCCCGAGGCGCCGCACGCTCCCCTCACTCGGCCGTGACGGGAGAGGGGTGGCTCAATCTCCGCGTGACCCTCCGGAACGCGCTCTCGCGGTGACGGGTCCGCGTGCTCGGGGTTCCTCCATGGTGGCGGGGAGACTCGGACGGCGAGGCGCGGCTCTCCCCACAGCGGTCTTCGTGCTCGTGATGCTGGGTGGGCTCGTGGCCGCCACGTTCTGGGTGGGGGTGGCGGAAAGGCGCGCCGGACGGGCCACGCTGGGCCTGCAGGCGGCTCTGGGGATGGCGGAGCGGGCCGCCATCTCGGCTCTGTCCCACTGGGATGTGTCCCGTCACAACGCGATGGTGGTGGGAGCCACGGTTGGCGACCCCGGTTGGCATCCGGCCGGGGGCGGGTCCACCGCGCGAATCCAGCGGCTCAGCGAAACGCTCTTTCTCATCGTGGCCACGGCTTCCAGCGGGACGGCGGTCCAGACCGTGGGCCTCTTGGCGCGACTCGAACTTCACTCCAACCTGCCCTTGCAGCCTCTCCTGGCGGCCGGTCCGGTTGTGATCGGACCGACGGCGGAGGTCTTCGGGCCCGAGTCCGAATTGTCCAAAGCGGGGTGTACGTCACTGCGCGCGGGTGAGGCCGGGCCCAAATTCGGCGACAGTCAGGATCCCGCCGACGGGCTGATGGATCTGGCGGATTGGGTTGCCCGGGCCACCAAGGTGGTCCCTCCGGGCCACTATGCGGCTCCGGGACCCAGCCGGGACGGCACCCGCTGTCGGATCGAGGCCCCCGGAAATTGGGGCGATCCTCTGGGTGGGGCGGCGTGCAGGGACTTCCGGCCGGTCGTGTGGGTGCCGGGCGACCTGACCGTGGTGGGGGGGGCGGGCCAGGGGGTCTTGCTCGTGGAGGGGGACTTCACCGTGCGGGGCGGCTTTGTGTTCGAGGGGCTCGTTCTGGTGGGTGGATCCATCGTGACGGGGGGTGGGGCCAGCCGATTCGTGGGTGCCGTTCGGGCCGGCATCCTCGGAGAAGGCGGCGTGGAGCTTGGGGGAAGGGCGAGGGTGGTGTACTCCAGATGCAGTCTGGAGAGTGCCGCCCTGGCTGCCGGGAGGCCCCTGCCGATCGCTGATGGAGCCTGGATTTACGACATTGAGTGACGTAAGTCACTGCCCAAAGGGCACTTGTGGCGATGGTTTAAAGTAGGTTAGAGCTTGACAAAGAATCCGGGTCCTAATACTGTAGGAGCCCCGAATCGCCACTTATCTCCTTACGCTGTGGGAACATATGGCACTTTTTGGGCTTGGACGGCGGCGATCGACGGTTGGACTGGACATCGGGAGCGGACTCATCAAGGTCGTGGTCATAGACCACGGCGGCGGTGAGCCCGAGCTGACGCGAGTCGCAACCACGCCGGTTTTGGCCGACGCCATCGTCGAAGGCGAAGTGATGGACCCCGCGGTCGTGTCTGAAGCGATCAAGGGTCTATTCACCGGAATCAAGCAAAAGCGCGTGGTGGTCGCCGTGGGCGGCCGCGACGTGATTGTAAAGAAGATCCAGGTCGACCGCATGAAGCAGACTGATGCTGCGGAGGTCGTGCGCTGGGAAGCACAGCAACACGTTCCCTTCGACATCGAGGGCCAAGGTCACGCTCCTCGCCGACGCCGGGCTGCAACCCGAGAAGGTCGACGTGGACGCCTTCGCGTTGCACAACGCGTTCGAGCTGAGCTACCCGGAGGCGATGGAAGGTGTGGCAGCGATGGCCAACATTGGCCACGAGGTCACCAATGTGAACATTCTCCAAGATGGGGTGCCGCTCCTCACGCGGGATCTCAGTGTGGGGACGCGGAAGTTCCGAGAGGATCTGCAGCGGGATTTGGGTATGTCGTCGGAGGACGCCGACGGGATGCTGAGTGCCGGCGAGCCGCGACCTGAACTACAACAATACGTCGCCAGCCGAGGCGATGAGATTGCCGTCGGTGTGGAACGCGCAGCGGCGTTCCTCCAAGCGGCATCGCGTGAAGCGTCGGGGATCCAGCACATGTACATCTCGGGTGGCGGCGCGCGCGTCTACGGCATGGCCGACGCGTTGAGCAGCCGATTGGGGATCCCCGTCGAAGTGGCTAACCCGCTGCAACGGCTGCGGGTCAAGGACGGCGTATTCGACACTATGGAAGTGGACCAAGTCGCACCTCTGCTCATGCAGAGCATCGGCCTGGCGCTCCGGAAGTGATCCGGGAGGTATCAGCGGTATGAAGATCGAGATCAATCTCCTTCCTGGTGGAAAGAAGAAGAAACCCGGTGCCGGCGGGCTGGCACTGCCCAACTTCGGCGAGCTCATTGCCCAGGTCAAAGACCCGCTGCTCATCGGCGCGGTGGCTGCGTGGATGGTGGGAATCTCTGTCATGGGGTGGGTGTGGTATACGCAGACCAACGCTCTCGACGCCCTGGGGCCCCAGCTGATTGAAGCGCAAAACACCTCCCGTCGCTTCTCGCAGATGATTCTGCAAAAGGAGCGGCAGCAGTTACTACGAGACTCGCTGGTTCTCGAGTTGGACGCCATTCGGTCCATCGACAGTGACCGCTTCGTCTGGCCCCACATCATGGAAGAGGTGACCCGAGCGCTTCCGGAATTCACCTGGATCGTGGCGTTGGATGCGGTGGCGGCACAGGACCGGGTTCTCGAAGACGGCACGATCATCCCAGCGGCGATCCGCTTCACCATCGACGGCCGCACACCCAACATGCAGGCCTACACGAGGTTCGTGACACGGTTGCAGGATTCCCCGTGGTTTGCCGGCGTGAGCACGTCAGGCACCAACACCGTGTTCGAGAACGACCGCACGGTCAGGGCGTTTCAGATCACGGGGACGTACCAGGTAGCCGACTCGGCGTTCATTCGCACAGTGCCGATTACCGAGATGTTTGTGGAGGGGGGCTGAGATGGCGATGTCGCAGAAGGAGAGGACTCAGCTCCTCGGACTGTTGATCGCGCTGGGGGTTGGGGCACCCATCGGGTTTTGGGCGTACTGGCGAAACCCGAAGGCTGAGGAAGCCCAGCAGATCCAGTTCCAGATCGATTCGCTTCAGGCGCGGATCGACACGGCCCGGGCGGACCTGGCCGAGGGGACTCTCGAGGCGCTCAGGGCAACCGTGGACCAGTATGAGACGGCCTTGGGGGTCATGCGGGAGTTGGTCCCGGCCGACCATGAGGTGGTGAGTCTCATCGACAGCGTGACGAGCCGGGCGCAGCTGCGTGGGGTGGAGGTCGTCAGCATCCAGGAGCTCCCCGCTGAGGTCGTGCCACCATTTCAGGTCATTCGCAATCAGCTCATTGTCCTGGGGCCGTACGACGAAATCGGTGAGTTCCTGTCGGATATCGCGTCGCTCAGGCGGGTCATGGTGCCATATGGGGTGTCTCTGCAGGTTGCCGACGACACGGACCTGCAGGGCACGTTGGTGGAGCCGGGTCGAACCTATCTCCGAGCGACTTTCAACGTCAACACTTTCGTGAAGGCTACACCTGATGTACTCGGCGAGGATATCGGTGGAACGATCTAACGGATTCGGCTGGGCCGGCCTGCTGGCCTTTGCCCTCGCGTGCGGTGGTGGTGACGTCCCGCCACCGCCGGCGGGCGGCGGGGTTCCCGGCCCTCAGCCCGGGGACTCGATCCAGCTTGCCCAGGCCGAGCAGATCGAGCTCTCCCGGGAAGTGTTCGCTTATCGCGCCGGTAGCCGCGATCCGTTCCGTTCCCTGGTCGAGAGCGGGCAGGAGCTCCGTCCGTTTTTGGAAGATCTGCGTGTGACATCGATCCTGTACGATGCCCGGTATCCCGGGAGGAGCCTGGCGGTGCTCCGGGACACCACGCTGGGAGATCGATACGAGGTCCGCGTCGACGATGAGTTCGGTCGGCTTCGGGTGGCTGAAATACGCGAAGAAGAAGTGGTGCTCACAATTGAAGAGTTTGGCGTACCGCGGCAGGTGGTGATTTCGCTCCGGCGTCGCCGGGAGGGTAATTCATGAAGCACTCTTGGATAGTAGCTGCAGTAGCGCTGGGGATGGCGGCCACGCCGCTTGCAGCGAATGGTCCCGGTGACGTAACCGCGATTAGCGTGTTGCCGAGTTCGGGCAGCGCGGTGGTGGTCGTGGACGTGCAAGGCGCTGTCAACGTGAGAGACTTCACGCTGGGGAATCCGGCGCGACTCGTGGTGGACGTGGAGGGCGCACGGCTCAGAGTGCCGGGCGTCATGTACGACGGTACGAATCGTGGCGGGATCGTCCACATTCGCTACTCCCAGTTCCGGCCGGACGTCGTACGCATCGTCCTGGAGTTGGAGTCGCTGAAGGACTACCAGCTCGAGTACATCGACGACACCATCCGCATCGCCTTCAACACCGACCACCAATTCGCCGCGTGGTCTTCCGGCACGCTTCCGCGCAACGCCGTAGCGGCGGATCCGGTGCCACCGGTGAACAACGCCTTCTCGGAGGTGGCTCCCGCGCTGCAGCAATCGACGCAGGATCGCATCACGGTGACGTGGGACTCGTCATCCATCGAGGACGTCATGGTGGGCTTCGCTGAATTCAGCGGGCGCTCGATTCTTCTGGGCCAGAACGTGGACAGGGTCATCCGGGCGAAGATCACGGATCAGCCGTGGGACGTTGCGCTCCGCGAGATTCTCGACGCGAACGGACTCGCGGCCGAGGAGGACCCGGTATCGGGCATGATTCGGATCATCAACCCCATGGAGCAGGCCGCCCGCGACTCTCTCGAGCCGAAGCAAACCGTGATCATGTCGTTGAACTTCAAGCGGGCGTCAGGCATCGTCACGGTTCTGGAGACGACTCTCGGCGGACGAGGCACGGTGGTGGCGGACTCGTTGACGAACCAGGTGGTCATTACCGACATCGAGAGCCGCATCGAGGACGACACGTTGCTGGTGCGGCAGTTGGATATTCCCACTCCACAAGTGTCGATTCAGGCAAAGCTGATCTTCGTCGACCGCACCGACATCGAGCAGCTGGGAGTGCGTTACGACCTCGGAAACGACGAACAGTTCTTCAACCGCCTGGTGCAGCGAGGCGACCCGAGCACGCTGGTGGGTGTCGACACCGACGGTGATGGTATCAACGACGCGCTCGTTGCGGAGGAAACGTACCCGAAGAACGTGAACATCATCGACCTCGGCGGGAATTCGCTCTCCGCCATCGGCAACGCTGGTGCGCAACTCCCAGGGACGGCGCTGGAGCTGATCTTCTCTACGGCGATCGGGAACTTCGACTTGACGACGTTTGTCGAGGCGCTGCAGGAAGTGCAGTTGGCCGACCTGCAGGCGGAGCCACTGATCACTACGGCGGACAACACCGAAGCACAGATCCTTGTCGGTGAACGGACGCCGATTCGTGTCATCGACGCCGGCGCCCAACAGCAGGGTGGGGGGCAAGCACAGGAACCGGTCGCCACGATCCGGTTCGAGGAGACAGGCATCCGGCTCCGCGTGACTCCCCACGTAACGAATACGGGGCAAGTCCTGATGCGGATCGCCGCGGAGAACTCGTCCATCCGTGAAGCGCCGTCCGACATTGGTTTCACGTTGCAAACCCAGAATGCCGACAACGAGATTCTGGTGAATGACGGGGAGACAATGGTGATAGCCGGACTTACTGTGACTCAAGTCACGGTGGCCAAGAGCGGAATCCCCTTTCTTGTAGACCTACCGATACTTGGACGAATTTTTGGGTTCACCTCACGGCGGGAGCAACGACGCGATCTGCTCATTTTGGTGACACCCACTATCGTGTACGACCCGCTTGCCGAATCCGGTCGGTAACCGGGCAGTGCGCGGTAGACTCAGACCTTTAGGGAACCGCTATGCAGCAACGCTACATATTGCGAGGAATCCTCGCCTGCCTGCTACCTGTCGTCTCGTGGGGTTGTAACGAGAACACTGGGGTAGTTCAGCCCGATGCCAACCCTCCCGTCGTCAGCATATCCCTCGCCGACACCCTCATCAACATCAATGACGGCCTCCAGTTCACGATCAGCGCCAGCGACAACATCTCGCTGAAGACGATCAGGTGGAGTGTGAGCGGTGCGGTGACGAAGGACACATTAATTGAGTTCACCACGACCACTACGAGCTACTCCGACAATTTCGCCATTACGGAGGGGTTCACGGGCGGGTCGTTCCAAATCGTTGCCGAGGCAGCGGACGGTTCCGGAAACGAGGCGATTCCCGACACGGCCACGGCCACCGTCTTCGACGACCAGCCTCCCCAGCAGAGCATCATCTTCCCCATAGACGGAGCGCAGTACGCAGCCGGTGACGTCATTCCGCTGGTTGCCCTCGTGCAGGATCCGTCAGGCGTTGCCCAGATGGTGGGAGACCTCTTCGCCAGAGATCAGTTCGGCCGCAAGGTCGTACTGGCAACCGACACGATCGACCTGACCGCCCCGTTGGAGAGTTCCGTCGAAGACACCTTGCTGGTGCTGGTGCCGGCGGATCTATCACCGGGCTTCTACGAGCTCGGCACGGTCGCAACCGACGGCGCCACACCCCAGCGGTCGGGTGAGGGGCCGTCCATCGTCAT
>JBDHHA010000027.1:0-34430 GCA_039589615.1 Gemmatimonadota bacterium | reverse complement strand
CCTACTGCACTGTGAACCGGATCGTCTCGATCACGTTGCCCGAAGCATCCCGCACCTCCACCCGCCAGTCGCCGGTCCACTCCAGCATGATGGCCTTGTTGCTCCAGGTGCGCCATGGAGAGCCGCCGAGGCGCAGCTCGATGTCAGCCATCTCCTGGTCGTTCCAGATCCATACGTGGTGGACGGTCGTTTCCCCCTCGGCGCCGGCGGTGCGCATCCAGCAGTACACACGTCCCACACTGGCCATAAAGGTGGAATCGGCCCCCACGGGCATGCGATCGACGACGTCGAGGGCAATGGCGGACTCCTCCACGGTGACCTGGGCGGACGCCGCGGCCGGGACGGCCAGTCCGATCATGACCACCGGGATCCATGATAGTACCGATCTCATAGCGAACCCCCTGAGAAGAGAAGTGAGAACGGATGCCAGGGACGGTACAAGGATCGGGCCCGCCCCGTGGTGACGGAGCGCACACCTTCTGTGTTTCTTCAGGGTCGGCGCCCAGCCCTCTTGGAGATGCTCATCCCGAAGTTCACCCGGTCGGGATCGTTGGCGAGGACCACGAGATGCCAGCCGGGTTGCACCCCATCCAGAGAGACGGATCCGGTGAACATGTTCGGCTCGCCCGCGTAGCCCAGGACCGCTTCCCGGACCACCCGGGATCCGTCGTAGAGCCGGGCTGCGACGCGAATGCGGTCGGCGTCCCATAGCCCGCCAGGGGTGTGGGGACAGCCGCACAACATCCGGACCCGAGCGGTGACGGTGGCCGTGCCGGCTCGCTCGAGGGTCTCGGGTTCAATGAGCTCCACGATGAAGCCGTGGAGCTCCAACAGCAGGCCGTCGCCGAGGACGTGTTCCCCCGGCACCACGAGCATCCGCTTCACGGCCCGCTGCAGGGCGTGCTCGAATCCCAGGGGTCCCTCCCCCACGAATTCCAGTACCGTCGGGCCGTCGAGCTCCACCTCCGCGGTGAAGAGCCCCGCACCCTCGCTGTCGTACACCGTCTGTCCTCGGGCGTGGGGCTCCCGGACGATGGAGCCCGTGTCCCCGGTCCCGCCCCGCTGGATCCCCTGCGCGAGCACCCGTCCGGTCGCGGGATCACGCACCACCACCCGTGCCCCGCCCACCCCGTCCCCGAGGATCTTCGCGTCGTGGGACACGACCCGCACGTTGATACGGGTGGTTTGGGCACGTGTCTCCCGAGCCAAGGGGACTAGTGCGACCATGGCCGCTGCAATGACCACCTTTCGCATAATCATTCATCTCCGAGTATGGGACTGGAATCGTGTGTGTCACATTGCTACCGCATGCCTGCTTGCTTCACCACACGTTGCATGTATCTTAACCGTAACGGCATGGCGGTCGGTTGTGCCGGGTAATGCGTGGACCTGCTTCGTCCCCTCCAGCGAGACCTCGTCGAAAGTCGAGGTGCCCAACCGATCGCCGCGCCTTTTTTTTTGGGGCCCCCTCGATATCATTTCTCAGCGGCTAATGGGCGGTGAAAGCGTGCACCCAAGTTAGCCCGCGCCTATCTTCTCCACTTCAACACACACTGCCGTGGACACCGAAATCCGCCTGCTCGAGACCCTCGACGACTTCCGAGCCTGCGTGGCCCTCCAACGGGAAACGTGGGGAGCCGCATCCCGCGACTTGGTCCCTCCCGCCATCCTGCAGATTACGGGGAAGACGGGTGGCGTCGTCGCCGGAGCATTCGACTCCAACGGGACCATGTTGGGATTCGTATACGGAATCACCGGATGGATGGACGGCGAGCCCTGCCACTGGTCCCACATGTTGGCCGTGGGAGAGGCACACCGGAACCAGGGCATCGGACGCGACCTCAAGGCCTTCCAGCGCTCGAAGGTCGCGTCCCTCGACATCCCCACCATGTATTGGACATACGATCCCCTGGTTGCCCGTAACGCCCACCTCAACCTGGAAAAGCTCGGCGTCAGCGTCGTGGAGTATGTGCCCGACATGTACGGCGACGACGAGTCCAGTACAACGGACAGCGTGATTGGCAGCGACCGCTTCGTAGTGCGGTGGGACGTAAAGACCAGGCAGCCGCGAGGCGGACGGAAGGCGCGAGTCGAGGCATCCCGCACAAGAGTGGAGATCCCTGCGGACATCCAGCAGCTCAAGCAGGACGCACCCGACGAGGCCCGGGTGTGGCGTTCCAGGACACGTGAGGCGCTCCAGTCGCATCTCGCAAGCGGCAGGCGCGTCACCGGTTTCCACCGTGGATCCGGTACCGAGCCGTCGTACTATACCCTGACATCGAACCCGCCAGAAACGGATTGACCGTGGAGCAGATCGCCGACAGGACCCACCTCATCGACCTGAACCACTGCGGACGGCCGTCGGTCATTGCCGCCGCCATCCTGGAGCTGGAGAGCGGCGTGGCCGTCATCGATCCCGGTCCGGCCTCCGCGATTCCGGTGTTGCGCGCGCGACTCCACGAGGCGGGCGTCGGCCTGCTGGACATCCGGGCGCTCTTGGCGACCCACATCCACCTCGATCACTCCGGGGCGTGTGGCACCCTCGTGCGGGCGAACCCCAACATCAGGGTGTACGTGCACGAGCGTGGGGCACGGCACCTGGCAGACCCCACGCGGCTGGTGGCGAGTGCCGCACGGCTCTTCGGCGACCGCATGGACGAATTGTGGGGTGAGACGGTCCCGGTTCCCGAGGACAACCTCCGGATCGTGGACGGCGGAGACCGGTTCGAGGAGGGCGGCCGCACGCTCGATATCCTCTACACTCCCGGACACGCATCGCACCACGTGAGCTACTTCGACGCCGACACGGGCTTGGCCTTCGTCGGCGATGCGACGGGAGGACGTATTCGCGACGGCGCAGCGGTCCTCCCCGCCACCCCGCCACCGGACATCGACCCCGCGGTCATGCTGGACAGCGTCAAGCGCATCTTGGAGCGACGCCCCGAGCGTCTCTTCGTCACGCACTTTGGGCCGGCCACCGACGTGGAGGCCCACGCCGCGCAACACGAGGAGCGCCTGGCGAACTGGAGCCAGCGGGTGAAGGAGTCTCTCACCGAGGACGGTGATGACGACGCCCGGGCGGCGCGGTTCGGGGAATGGGTGCTGTCCCACCTCCGAGGAACCATGAGCGACGACCAGGTGGAAGCGTACGAGGAGGGCGCCCCACCCGACCTCTCGTGGTACGGTCTGGCGCGCTATTGGCGGAAACAGAACGCCCGGAGCTAGCTACAGCTCCCGCAAGACCGCCCGTACGGGGCTGGCGTCGAACCCGACAAGCTTCAACGGCAACGCGATCAACTCGTACGTCCCGACCGGGACCCCATCCAGCACCAACCCCTCCAGGATCGCCACGTCGTGCCGCAAGCACGCCACGTGTGCCTCGAGATCCTGCGACGAGAAGAGATCGACGCTGGGCGTGTCGATTCCCACCAGCGTCACGCCTCGGTTCCCCAACTCTTCCACCAGCTCCGGCGCCAGCCCTGCAAAATCCTCGTTGAATCGGCTCGGGTCGGGAAAGGTGTTCGTCGCCAGGAGCATCCGGGGAGCCCGGACCTGCTCGGGAAGGACCTCGGGCCCGATCCGCGCCCCTCGACCTACGGAAACGCGCAACACCTCGCACGGCCCGACGAACCGAGCAACCGGCCATGCCTCCACGGACGGCGCATCGGTTCCGTAGTGGCTCGGCGCATCTACGTGTGCCCCCAAGTGCACCGTGGCGTGGAGCGTCGAGAGGGTAAGGTTGTCCCCCTGTTTCATGTCGAGGAGCACTTCCCGACGCGGCGGCGTGTCGCCGGGCCACACCGCGAGTTGGGACGTGACCGGAGGGGAGATGTCGTAGAGGACGTCACCAGACACGCGGAACCTCAGCTCTCGTCCAGGGCTTTCCGCAACTCGTCCACGAACCTCCACACGTCCTCGAACGAGTTGTACAATGGTGCCGGGGCCGCTCGGATGATGTCGGGCTCGCGAAAGTCCACCACGACGCCCCGCTCACCGAGCCGCGCGAAGAGATCTTGTGCCCCTTCGGGAACGCGCAGCGAGAGCTGGCACCCCCGAGCGCCCGGATCACCGGGCGTGATGATGGTGAGCCGGTCCGATTGCAGTCCGCGCAGGAGAGCCTCGAAATATCCGGTGAGGTTCACCGATTTAGCCCGCAGCGGCTCCATGCCGACTTCGTCGAACAACTCCAACGATGCCTTGACCGGCGCCATGGCGAGCATCGACGGATTGCTCACCTGCCACCCGTCAGCACCGTGTTGCGGCTCGAACGTTTCGCGCATCTCGAAGCGAACGGCAGGATCGTTACCCCACCATCCCGCGAGGCGCGGGAGATCGTGGTTGGACGCGTGGCGATCGTGGACAAAGCACCCACCGACCGCACCCGGACCGCCGTTGAGATACTTGTAGGTACACCACACGGCGAAATCCACATCCCAGTCGTGGAGCGCCAGCGGCACGTTGCCGGCCGCGTGGGCGAGGTCGAACCCCACGGCGCACCCCTGGGCGCGGGCAGCCGCCGCGATGCGCTCCATGTCGAACCATTGCCCCGATAGGTAGTTCACACCCCCCATCAACACCAATGCGATTTCCTCACCGCGTGCCGCCACCAGGGCCTCCACATCCTCCGTCCGCACCGCGAGCTCCCCTTCCCGCGGCCGCGCCACGAGTACGGTGGTGGCGGGGTCGAGGCCGTGCATCCGGACCTGCGACGCCACGGCATAGCGATCCGAGGGGAATGCGTTCTCCTCCATGAGGATCTTGGTGCGCGACCCCGCCGGCCGGTAGAACGAGATCATCATGGCGTGGAGATTCATCGTCAACGTGTTCATCATGACGACTTCGTGGGACTGCGCCCCCACCACCCGGGCGGCGGCGTCACGGAACGAGTCGTGATACTCGTACCACGACGGCGATCCACGGAACCATCCGTCGATGGCCAGCGCCCCCCACCGCCGCATCTCGTCCTCGACCGCGGCACGGGCCGTGTCCGGCATGAGTCCCAGTGAGTTCGCCAAGAGGTAGACCACCGGCGATCCGCCCTCTTGCGTGGGGAACGCGAACCGCCGGCGGTACGGCGCCAGCTCATCCGCCGCATCGAGGGCCAGGGCGTGTTCTCGGTCGAGAGAGACCGTGTCGGGTGTCAACGCTCCACTCATGCGGTAGTGGCCCTCGGTTGGGACCGCGCCGGTGCCCCTTTCCACGCCTCGGCGGCGCGGCGAGCGACACGAACGGTCTCGATGTGAATTCCCACGGTGTCGTGGACGTCGGGGGCGTATCCACCGGCCATCACCGCGGCCACTGGGACGCCCGCTGCCCCAAGCGTTTCGAATACGAGGCGATCGCGCTCTGCCAGCCCGGCGGCCGATACGCACAGCCGTCCAAACTTATCACCTTCGAGGGGGTCGGCGCCGGACACGTAGATCACCAGGTCGGGCCGGCCGTGGTGCAGCGTGGCGCGCAACCCCCGCTCCACCGCTTCCAAGTACGCGCCGTCCGTGGTCCCGTCAGGCAACTCGATGTCCAGATCACTACGCTCCTTCTGAAACGGGAAGTTCTTCGCACCGTGCACCGAAAAGGTGAATACGGTGGGATCCTCGGCGAAGATGGCCGCGGTCCCGTTGCCCTGATGCACGTCGCAGTCGACGACGGCGATTTGCGCCGCAGGGCTCTCGGCCTGCATTGCCCGGGCCGCGACGGCAGTGTCGTTGAACACACAAAATCCCTCGCCCTGAGCACGCGACGCGTGATGAGTGCCCCCCGCCAGATTGACCGACGCGCCTTCGACCATCGCAACTCGACACGCCGCCACCGTCCCCCCCGCTGACCGTCGTGCCCGCTCCACGAGCTCGGGCGACCACGGAAACCCGATCCGGCGCACCTCGAGTCGAGTCAGGGCTCCCCGCGCCACACGGGCCACATACTCCGGATCGTGAGCGCGGCCCAACTCGTCGTCCGTGGCTGCGTTCGGAACATGGAGGTCGTCCGGCTGGACGACCTCCAATTCCAGCAGCTGCTCGCGAAGCAGAGAATACTTCCCAATCGGAAAGCGATGGCCGTCCGGCAGCGGAAGGAGGAAGTGGTCGCAGTAGAAGAGCTTCAAGAGACCGTTACCGGACTAGGTTGAACAGCTGCGTGAACTTCACCACGAACCCGCGGTTGACGGCCTGCCACGAGGCTGATTCCACCTCTTCGATGTCGTTGTACACGATGAACAATCCCGTCCCGGCGGTGTTCAGCCACCCGAAGCGTATGTTCACCGAGAAGTTGTCGGTCTGATTGCTGTACTGGATGAGCGACTGGAGATAGATCCGAGGCGTGAACGAATACGCGGTACGCAGTCCGATCAGGGATGTCTCGAAGCTTCCCTCTTCCAAATCGACGTCGAAGTACCCCAGCCGCAATCCCACCACGAGCGTCTCCCCGAACCGCCCGTTCAGTGTGACGTTCCCGCCCTTCCGGTGTCCCGAGTAAAAGCCACCGATGTTCGTGTTGCCGGTCAGGGACAAGGAGGCACTCTCGTTCGTATTGAAGCGCCACCCCACCTCGACGTTGTCGTAGGTCCCAGGAGGAATGTCGATCCCGTCGGCGATGGTGAAGGGTTCCTTGATCCCCTCCCGGGTGAGATTGATCGACGGGAATTGGAAGAAGGCGCCGTTGGCGAATTCGAAGTGATTGTCGATGTGGATCACGCGCGTCTCGGTGAATCCCTCGAGATCCCAGTACTGCTGGAGCGACACATGGGGCCTGATTTCCCGGAACCACGGTATCGAGGGGAAGCGCACGTGGTTGAGCAGCCGAGCGCTGACAAATCGGTACGCTGTGCGTTCCAGAAATCCTACCTCGGGGTTGAAGTCCTCGCCCAACTTGCGGTATGCCAATCCCGCTTCCCAGTCTCGCGTCGTGTAGCTGCCGCTCATACTGAACGCGTATTCGCCTCCTGCGAGACCGGGTGTTTGCGTCTGCGCCACATACCCGTCGATGGAGACCGCGTCGCCCAGACCCAGACGTCCATCGAGCGCATAGGTGAGGTTGTAGTCGTCGGTATTGTCGGTGTTGAAGCGCCCGACGACGAGGGCGCCGATGCGCGATCGGTTGGGAAGCTCCTTCAGCACGCGCGCCACGGAGAAGTTCGTGGGCACGGCCACCTGCTCGAGCTCCCGCGTCTGGATGTTCAGGGCGCCCACCGTCACACCACCGACCTTTCCGGACAGACGGCCCCCCGCCAGGATGGGAACCGCGGAACCGTCTGCGAGCCCTATTTGGCGACTGAAGAACAACTCCACCGAGCGGGGCGTGCCGGCGGAAAACGTCCCGGCGTTTTCCAGAAAGAAGGGGCGCTTCTCGGGAAAGAACAGCGTGAACCTCGTGAGGTTGATCTGCTCGTCGTCGACCTCGACCTGGGCGAAATCCGTGTTGAAGGTCGCATCGAAGGTCAGGCTCGGCGTGAGGCCCACCTTCACGTCGCCTCCTGCATCACTGTCCCGATCGACCTCGGGATCCCCGGGCGCCACCGTGTAGTCCCAATTGGATGATCCCAACACGTACGGGGTCACGTCGACCGTCTGGCGCGCCGGGGCTTCGATCCCCTGGAGGGTGCCGGCCTGTGAGAGGCGGTAGAGGTCGAATTGCCGCGGGATCGGTGCCCAGAAAGCCTGTTCGTTCCGCCGACGGATGTTGCGGGAAATGTTCAGCCCCCACGTCTGAGCGCCGCCGCGGCCGTAGCGCAGGGTAGAAAAGGGAATACGGAACTCGGCGTACCAGCCTCGGTCGTCTCGCGACGTGGCGACTTCCCAGCTCCCGTCCCAGTTGACGTTGAACCCGCCACCGGAGCCACGCTGTTGGCGAGGGCCGCCCGAGCCAAAGCCACCACCAAAGCCCCCCTGCCCCTCCTTGATGACCTGGCCATCGTACTCGATGCCCGCCGGCGTCGTGCCGAACACGAAACCATTTTGCCGGTCGAGGTACGTATCCAACACGACTACCAAGTGGTCCGTGTCCGCGAGGCTGGCATCGCGACGCGTCTCGCCGAGGACGAGAGCGGTGGGCTCGGCGTCGAACATCCATGCCGCCAGGTACACGGCCTCGGCATCATACAGGATGCGCACCTCGGTGCGCTCACTGGCCGGGCGGCCCTCGAACGGCTCGTTCTGCACGAAGCTGGACAGCGCCGTGGCGTTCCGCCACGCGGCTTCGTCCGGGGTCCCGTCGATCACGGGCGCTTGCGTTGTCCGGGAACCCATGGCGACCGGCTGGTTGACACCGTCGGCACCGGCAGCCTGCGCCCGTGCCGCCTCGCTCCCACCGGTAACTGCTATCCACATGACGCCTGCGATCGCGAGGCGTCGATTCGTTCTCCACTCAAGTTGCAGCATCATCATCCCGTCGTACGGTCGTCTCGAAGAAAAAGGTGAACCGGAACTCGTCGTCTCTCACGGCGGTGTTTCTTGCCGACCCTCGTCATCCCGCCGTTGGGCTCGCTCACGCATCAAGCGGGTGCGCTTGACCTGGAGGGCGCTGTGCCATGCCCGGCGCAGCCCCCACACCCACGCACCAGCTCCTCCGAACGCCCCCACCGCCGCACCCACGAAGAGGAAGGCCAGCGCCCAGCGCGGCGAGTCGACGAACGCCCCGATGCGCGCCCCCACCCAGGCCCCCAAAAACGAAACTGCCCACGCCGCAAGCGGTGTGAGCAGCCAGCCAACCGACCTGATGAATCGTCGCGTCGCGAAGATCACCCTTTGTGCAATACCCCGGCGAGAAGGACATGCACTACCAATCCCACCGCAAAGACGAGAGCAAAACCGGCACTATGGAACGGCAGCACACTCGTCGCCATCAGGATGCCTCCCAGCACGACCCCGATGCCAACCGTTTGTCCCGCCAGGGCCGGGATGCCGCGCTCTACCGTTCGTGAGCTGGCCGTGACGACCCACGCGCCGAGCCACGCCAAGAACGCCGAGCCCATCCACCAGACAGGAATGTACCAGAAACCGCTGCCGCCGCCGATGGCATCCCAGGTCCAGTGGTACAGGTTGAGGGGCCGGAAGAGCACGATGTCGATGACCGTGAACACCAGCGCTCCGAGGAGACCTATCATCGCAGCCCACGCGATGCCATCGATGTCGCGGGGACGAAGCAACATGGAGGGGAGGAACGCAAAGACGGCTCCACCAACCAGCACCAGGACCGACTGGATGATGGTCTCGGTGGTGCCGGCCGACGCGCGAGACAGGAGCGCAAAGGCAGCGACTCCCACAGCGGTGACCACCCCAAGCTGCACCCCGGCGCGAACGATGGAACGCCAGTCCGCCGATGCAGTGGGTGCTGTATCTCCAACAGATGTCATGTCGCTGTCTCCAGTGCTCCGGGCCGCCGCAAATTAGCGCGGTCCCGGCCGCAGTTCAACGGCTCGCTATCACCACTCTTGCCCCAGATGGCCCGCCGCGATGCGCAATCCGATGAGCGTGAGGCCGGGCTCGATCTCCTCGATCTCCGTGGACAGCTCGGCCATCCGGGATGCCAGTCCCCCCGTGGCAACCACAAACGGCACCGACTCGTTGGGCCACTCGGCCTTGATGCGTCTGACGAGTCCATCGGTGGCGTCGGCGTTGCCCAGAAGTACACCTGCTCGCACACAGTCCTCGGTCCGCCTCCCGATCACCCGCACGGGCGGCGTGAGCTCCGTGGCGGGGAGCTTGGCAGTCTTGTGGGTGAGATCGTCGGCGGCCGTCTGGATGCCCGGGGCGATGACGCCGCCGAGAAAACGGCCGTCCGCCGTGATACAGTCGAACGTGGTCGCCGTGCCGAAGTCCACCACGATGGTGTCCCGGTTGTACAATTGCGAAGCGGCGAGGGTGTTCACGACGCGATCGGCGCCCACGGTCATCGGCTCTTCTACATCCAACGTGATGGGGAGCTCCGACTCGGGACCGACCAGCACCGGCGCGACGCCAAGAGCTTTTTCCACACCTTCCACCAAGGCCTGCGTTACCGCCGGGGCGACCGACGCACAAATCGCCGCGCGCACTTCGTTGGGGGAGTGGCCCGCCTGCACCAGATACGCCGTCAGCGTACTCGCCCACTCATCGGGGGTACGGGCCGTGACCGTCGTCATGCGCCATTGCACCTCGGGCCGGTCACCCCTGAACAGACCTAGGGTGATCTCCGAATTCCCGATGTCAATCGCTAGCAGCATCTGGCAGATGTCGTCGTGTAAGGAGACCCATGAAGCCCGATTGGCGATACACCTGATAGGCTAATATGGCGCCCACGATTCCGGTCGCCACCATGCCCGCCACGGCCACGTCGGTGATTCCGGTTGCCCCCTCCGTGGGAATCGCCGCCAAATCGAACGCCCGCATGCCGCCGGTAGAGACACCCTGGTACAGCGCGGGGACCAGCAACGAACGGGACAGGGAGTAGAGCGAGCCGAGGACAACACCGTGGAGTGCGCCGGACACGCCCGCTTGCACCACACCACCCGGGGGCTCCGGCACCACAGCAAGCCAGCAGCCGAACACCACCGCGGCGATGAGCACGACGGCGAGCCCCGCATCTCCCGCCTGGCCGATGAGCAGCCGGCGGAAGGCGAGTTCCTGGGTGACCAGCGCCCCGGCCGCACCGGCAATCAAGAAGAAGCCCCCCACCTGGACGAATGTCGTCATCTGGATTGCCGGCAGGCCCCGGTCCTGCAGCGTCATGGCCGCGACGCGCACCACTATGGGGACCAGCGCCGCCATTCCCGCGATGGCATACCAACGCTCGAAGGGCCGTTGTCGAATCCGGCCCCACCCAACGGCCCACACCGTGCCGCCGGCCACGATCATGACCAGGAGGCCGCGGTCGGTCTCGGCGAGAATCTCGGGAACACCGCTCGAGCGGGACGCCACGATCACCACACCCATCACGGCCGCGACCAACACGGCAAGGCGAGTCGAGAATCGCTCCCGCTCCGGCTGTTGCGGCCAGAGGTCGAATGGAAGCCGCATACCGAGAAGGAGTGACACCGACACGACTCCGACGCTGAGCTCGAGGGCGGAGTACCCCACCGCCGCGGCGATCCCCTCCGCCCGCGGCACGTACCACCCGGCGATCAGCACGAGCAATGCGGTGACCCCGCGGGACCACACAGGGAGGTCACGCAGTGACAACGGTTCCTCCAAAAATCCGCTCGACTCCGCCCCCCGTCTCGACCAGGAGCGCACCGTCCCGGTCGATCCCCCGCGCCGTTCCCGCCCATGGTTTCGCGATCAGCCGGCCGGCCAGCCAATCACACCGCCCCAGCTCGAGGCACTCGTCGTCGTCCAGGGTGGCACCGTCCGGGAGCGCACGGAGCCACGGCATCAACGCATCCAGCACGGCGAGCCGCTCGGCACCTGGAAGGACCTCATCGAGCGCGATGGCATGATCCGCAATCTCCGCCGGAAGCGGGCCGTGCACGTTGACGCCGATGCCCACCGCAATCCACGACACCTCCCGGCCCCGCCAGCGGGCCTCGCACAGAATCCCGGCCATCTTGCGGTCGTGCACCATGACGTCGTTGGGCCATTTGAGCTGGGCCGAGACATCCAGGTCGGCGAGCGCCCGGACCAGACAGAGCCCTGCCCGGATGGCCAGCAGACCCCCCTCCATCGGAACCGAGGGGCGCTTGAGATTCCCGAGCCACACCCCCGACCCCTTGGGACTGTGCCACCGGCGACTCTGGCGCCCGCGCCCCTGCACCTGCTCGTCCGCCAGGACGAGCGTCCCGCAGGGAGCCCCTTCTCCGGCAAGCTCGTGGATGATGTCGAGCGTGCTCGTGACCTTCTCGAGGGCCAGACAGCTCGGCGCCCCCAGGCGCGCCGACAGCGCCGCCGGATCCAGCCCGTCGTACCTCATGCGCTCACCAGCGACACCACGATGGTCACCGCACCGATCCCCCAGCAATAGGGCGCAAACCGATGAAACGCCTGTTTCCGCAGGAGCGCAATCAACCACCGGATGGCAAAGACGCCGGATAGGAGCGCGGCCACGAAGCCCGCTGCCAGGGGGAACGCACCGATGGAACCCATGCCCGCCGGGAGGTCCGGGATCTGCAGCACAGCCGCACCGCCGATGGCCGGAATGGCCAGCAGGAAGGAAAACTCCGCCGCGCGTACGGCATCCACCCCCAACCAGAGGCCCGCCGTCACCGTGGTCCCCGATCGCGAGATGCCCGGCAAGATGGCCAGCGCCTGCGCCAAGCCAATGCCAATCGCTCCTTTCGCCGTAGGTGACGGACGTTGGGCCCGGTCCACCACCACCCTCGTGCTCCACAGTACGACCCCGGTGATCAGAAAGTTCACTCCCACGAGCAGCAACGAGTCGAACGCCCGCTCGAAGAAATCTTCCAACAGCAGCCCGGCGGCGGCGGCCGGCACGGTCCCGATGGCCAGGAGCGCGATATACCGCCACGCCGCATCGTCCCCGGACACCGCACCCCGCAGCAACCCCCAGAGGACCTTCCAGTAGACGATCACCACCGCCAGGAGTGTGGCGACGTGGAGCACGACCTCCACCACAACACCCGGGGTGGTCAGTCCGACCGCGGCCTCCGCAACCACCAGGTGCCCCGAGCTCGAGATCGGCAAGAACTCCGTCAGACCCTGCACCACTCCCAGCAGCACCCCCTGCCACCAGCTCATCCCTGAACCACCTCTTGGTAGAGCGCCTCGTACTGCGGGACGATGCGATCCGTGGAGAACACCCCCGCCCGAGCGACGGCGGCGTCCCGCACCGCGGTCATCCGCCCCTCGTCTCCCAGGATGGCAATGGCGCTTTGCGCCATGCCCTCGACGTCGTCCGGATCGTGGAGCGCTCCGGTCTCGCCGTGGACCACGACCTCCGGCAAGCCACCGACGTTACTCGCCACGACCGGCAGGCCGCAGGCCATCGCCTCCAGCGCCCCCAGGCCGAAAGACTCCGAGGTGCTGGGCAGGAGAAACAGATCGCACGCCTGCAACACATCCGCCACCACATTCAGCTTGCCGAGGAACAGCACGTGATCGTGTAACCCCAGCTCTTCGACCAAAGCTTCGGCCTCGGGTCGCTCGGGACCGTCCCCGACCAGCACCAGCACGGCCGGCATCGCCTCCCGAACGCGCTGGAAGATCCGCACGACCTCCGGCACCCGCTTCAGCGGCCGGAAGTTCGACGTGTGGACCAGCACCTTTGCCCCCGGCGGGCCAAACGTGTGGGGGCGCTCGGTGACGGGGTGGTAGGTCTTCAGGTCGATGAAGTTGGGAATCATCTTGATGCCGCACTCATCACATCCGAACGCCCGATACGTCTCGTGGCGCAAGTAGTCGGACACCGCCGTGACGGCGTCCGAACGCTCGATGGCGAACTTCGTGACGGTGAAGAACGACTGCTCCTTGCCGACGAGCGTGATGTCTGTTCCGTGCAACGTCGTGATGAGCTTCAGCGGATGGTCTTTCCCGATCATCTCCCGCGCCAGAAACGCCGCGGTGGCGTGTGGCACCGCGTAGTGCACGTGCAACACGTCCAGCTGCTCCCGCAGCGCCACCTCGTGCTGCTTGACGGCCAGGGCCAAGGAGTAGGGGAAATACTCGAGGAGCGGATAGGTGCCGCTCAGGTCGACGGCATGGAAGTAGACGTTCTCGGCAAACCCGGGGAGGCGGAACGGCGAGGAGTAGGATATCACGTGGATCTCGTGTCCGCGCTTGGCCAACTCGAGCCCCAACTCGGTCGCCACCGCTCCGGACCCACCGTACGTGGGGTAGCACGTAATCCCGATGCGCATCAGCCTTCTCTCTCCCCCCATAATTCGACGATCCTCCGCGCGAGAACGTTGGGAGGATCGGTCCCGTCCAGCGTGATCACCGGATGTCCTATCAGCTGGTGGCGAAACCAGGTTTCCTGTCGTTTGGCGTACTGCCTCGTACTCGCAGTGATGGCGTCGGCGAGTCCGTGTTCGGTGATGGCACCCTGCAGATGGGCAATCACGTCGCGGTATCCAACCCCGTCCAACCCCGCGGCGTCGGGGGCCACTCCCGCTTGGAGCAACTGTCGCACCTCGTCGACCCATCCCGCCCGCAACATCGCGCCGACCCGCCGCTCAATGCGATCGTGCAGGAAACGCCGAGGCGCCGTGAGTCGTACATACCACGGCCGCATCGCGCCTTCCGCCTTGGCCTCCCGTTGCCACGTCGACAACGGCCTCCCGGTAAGCAGCGCCACCTCCACCGTCCGCGAGGCCCGCTGTCTCCCTCCACCGCGGTACTCGGGATCGAGGCGCGCAGCCCAGGCACCCAGCGCATCGGCGTTTGCGGCCCACGCACGAAACTTCTCCCGGGCCTTCGCGTCAATGGGCGGTTCCCGGAATAGCCCGTCGGCGAGGGCGCGAACATAGAACCCGGTCCCCCCCGCCACAACCGGGAGGCGCGACGGGCCAATCTCCATCAGCCACCGCGTGGCGTCCCGGGCAAAGCGCCCCGCACTGTACCGCTCTCCGGGATCGACGATGTCCAGTCCCACGTGGGGCACCTGCTCGAGGACGTCCGGGGTGGGCTTCGCGGTCCCGATGTCGAGGCCGCGATACACCTGCCGCGAGTCCGCCGAGATGACGGTAATGGGCCAGTGCTCGGCGAGGGCGCACGCCACTGCCGTCTTACCGACGGCGGTCGGTCCGACCAAGACGGGAACGAGAAGCTTAGCTACGCCCAAAGCGGCGCTCCAATTCCTCCCGGGGAAGCTGCAAGATCGTGGGGCGCCCGTGCACGTCGTGGGGCGGCAGTTGGCACGCAAAGAGACGACGCAAGAGCGTAGTGATCTCTCGGGACTCGAGAGCCTGTCCGGCCTTGATCGCGGCACGACAGGCGTACGTGGCGGCAAACCGCTCGAGTTGGTTGGCCCATCCCCCGAACCGACCGCGGGCGAAGTCCGCCACCAACTCCTCGAAACACCGGCGTGCGTCGAACCGGGGATGCGGGTTGGGCACGGCGTGGAGCACCACCGAGCGGCCCCCGAACTCCTCGACTTCGAAACCGATGGTCCCGAGGGACGTCCGATGTTCGCTGACAGCCTCGAGTTCGGGGGGCTCGAGGTCAACGGTGATGGGCAACAACAGTTGCTGCGACGGTGCGCCGTTGCCGCTCAACTGGCCCATCGTCTCCTCGTACAACACCCGCTCGTGCGCCGAGTGTTGATCCACGATGGCCATGCCGTCCTCCATCGGCGTCACGATGTAGCTGTTGAGAATCTGGAGATGCGGTTGGTGCGCTCCGTGCCATTCGCCGGCTTCGGCACCCGGCGGGCGTGGCCCGGACTCGAACAGCGTGGGCGCAACTCCGAGACCCGCCGATGGGTCCGATGCGCCATGTCCGTAAACCGGTCCGGTTTCTGAGACTTCCGTGGGCGCGCCGTAGGGGTGGTGCACCACCGCCGCGGCGGTCATCTCCCCGAGGGCGCGGCGTACCGCTTCTTCCACAGCAGCCTCGACCATGCGGCGGTCGCGAAACCGCACCTCGAGCTTGGCGGGATGCACGTTCACGTCCACGGCATCGCCCGGAACGCCGAGTGAAAGAAACACAGTGGGACGGGATCCCGGATGGATCGTCGCCCGGTATCCGGCCTCCGCGGCCCGCACGAGAAACGGGTCGCGGAAGGGGCGTCCGTTGACGAACAGGAACGCCTTCCGCCCCGCGGGCTTGGCATCGGCCGGCCGCTGAATGAACCCCCGCACGGATATGGGCCCGACATGGTGCTCGACCGCGATCAACCCCTCGGCGATCGATCGTCCGAACAGCGACTCGATGCGGTCCGCCAGGGCCGACACGCGAGGCGCATCCACCAAGGTCCGGCCGTCGCTGGTGAACTTGAACGCGACGTCGAGGCGCATGAGCGCCAGCAAGCTGACGGCCGCGACCGCCGCCCGCGTTTCGGTGGCCGGTGCCCGCAGGAACTTGCGTCGCGCGGGCGCGTTGAAAAACAGCCGCTTCACCCGGACGGTCGTCCCCCGAGTGCGCGCCGTGGGCTGTACGTCCTTGAGCCGACCGCCGTCCACCGTGAGGCGGGTGGCCTCTGACGACGCTCCGTTTCCGTCGGACGCCGCCGCCGTCTCGATCTCGAATTTCGAAATGGAGGCGATGGCCGGAAGCGCCTCGCCCCGGAAGCCGAAAGTCGCCACGCCGATCAGATCCGCCGCCGTCGTGATCTTGCTCGTCGCGTGCCGGTCGATGGCCAGCACCGCATCGTCCCGATCCATCCCCGCCCCGTCATCGCTCACGGTGATCGACGTCTTTCCGCCGCCCTCCAGATCGATCTCGATCGTCGTGGCCCCGGCATCCAATGCGTTTTCGATGAGTTCCTTCACGACCGATGCAGGCCGTTCCACCACTTCGCCTGCCGCGATCTGGTCGGCCACAGCATCGGGCAGAATCGCAATGCGCCCCATCTACAGCTCGCTGACCTCGCTGGCGAGGACCCACCCCCGCAGCGCACCCCGGCTGACGAGCCGCCACACGCCTTCCTGGCGCTCGACCCGGACGGCGGTTCCCTCGACGAATCGGGTGCTTGCTTGGGCGCTGCCAAAGGGTGCCTCCCGCGCCGAGGCGTTGGGGACGGTCACCAATGCCACCGGGTCCGCGTAGCGGTACTGCAGATACCCTGCCAGCCCCGCCGTCACCGCCCCCGCAACCACCAGTGCGGTGGCCCATCTGCTCCAGACCCTGAGCGCCCGGATCACCCATCCCACGACCCACAGCACCACGGCCGCGAGCGCCAGTTCCAACACCGTCACCGGAGCGACCCACGTCTTGCGCGCGGCATTGGTGTCCACCGGCGGCACGGATTGGAGTGCCGCCCGGATTGTCCCATCCCGAGGTGCGAGGCGCGCCGCCCTGACCCACATGGTGCGCGCGGCGGTCTCCTCTCCCGCGCCAAAGAGCGCTGCACCAGCGTTGAACCATTGGGAGGGATCGGCCGGCTCATCCAGCACCCGCAAGCGGAAGCTGTCGGCGGCGGCGCGATACGCCCCTGCCTCGAACAGCTGTTCCGCTGTGGTGAACTGCCCGGCCAGCGGCACCACCCATGCCAGCACCAGGGCCCCCGCCACCCCGGCCACGCGCGTCACTCTCCGTCCCTGGCTCCTGCCTCCCGGGAGCGCGCGGAGCACTTCGTGGACTTCCGCCGCCAATTCCGTGGCGTCGGTGGCGCCTTCGGGACCGTAGAGCGCGTGTCGGAGCCGGTCGCGCACGCGGGATGCGTGTGTCGCCACCGGCGCCTCCACCCCGGCGGCTCGCAACGCCGCCGGGAGGTTGTCCCCCTCCCGCGCTTCGATGCCCGGCATCAGCTGTTCGAGCTTCGCGCGGAACTCCTTGTCCAACACCTCCAGCGTGGGATCGGCGGGGCTCTCCCGCTGCACAGGCTTGCGCCGCCGGATTCGCAGGGCGAGCCCAACCAGGACGGTCAGGAGCGGAGGGACCGCGGCGATGAGTGCGAGCATCCACCAGCGGAGCCGGCGGCCGAGACCGTCGAGGGTCGGGACACCCCGGCGCGCCATGATTTGGGGCGGTGGGGTTTCCCGCGACCCGCCGGCCCGGACGGCGCGGGCCACGAGCCTGATGGGCCGCGCGGTGGCGTGCACGTACCGCCCCGAGTCCAGAGCGAAATACCCGTACGTCGGCGGAGGCACGACGTAGGTCCCGGTGGACTCGGGGGCCACGAGATACGTGAAGGTCTTCGTCCCGCCGATCGCTCCACCCTCGGTGCTGATCTCGACATCGGTCCGCCCCTCGTACACCCTCACGCCGTCGGGCCACCGGATTTGCGGTGTCGGCCAAAGGCTCACGTTGCCCTCGCCGCGCACCTGTGCGGTGACCGTACTCGCATTCCCCACGCCGAAGTCCCCGGTATCGACGACCACGACGAACTCCAGGTTTCGGGCGGCCGCCCCGGTGTAAGGCTGTGGTCTCCCGTCGAGGGGCTGGGGCAGCACGGTAACCGCCGTGTCGCTGCTCTGCACCTCTTGTGGTATCTCACGACTGAGGATGGAGGTGCGCAGCGGGAGGCTGTAGGACACCGTCGCCGGACCGACCCGGAGTTCTCCCGCCGTGAGGGGGAACGCCACTTGATGGTGCACGAACAGGTCGTAGAGCCGTCCGTTCACGGTGCGCGTGTCGGCCACCCCGAGGGCGGCGGTGCGCGGATACGTCCACGCGCCCTGCAGCTCCGGCGGCATGAGGGTGGGGCGGGTCCGCAGCCGCGAACGGATGTCCCGGGGGAACCACGCGACGACCACGAGATCGAGCTGCTCGCCCAGCAGGATCGTGTCCCGAGACGGGATCACGGCGACCGTCACGTCGTCAGCCGACCCCGGACCCGGAGCCGCATCCACAATGGCGGCGACCCGTTCATCAAACGCTCCACCGCCTTCTCCCCCCACCGCCTCGACGTTGACGGACAGCTCGCCGACATCGATGAAGTCCCCGCCGACACGGACGCGAATCGGACCCACCACCGCGCGACCCGGCGTCGTGGCGAGGAATCGATACTCCCAGGTCGCTTCCCGCCGCCCACGCCCTTGCTGCGACGTGAACACCGATGACTGGCTGGTACCCAAGAGGTCGAGACCTGAATAGGGTGGCACGGAGAGTTCGGCAGGAACCCCACCCTCGCTGGTCACGGTGACCCGCACGACGACCTCGTCACCCACCTGGGCTTCGGCGTGGCTGATGGTCGCCGACACATCCGGCTGTTGCAGGGCCACGGTCAGGAGCAGAAGGAGCTTCACCAGTTCTTTCTCCGCATCGTTTCCCGAGGCTGAGCGCGCCGCCGGTTGATCTTGTCCAGCGTCTGTTGTTCCTCCGCCAGCATCGAATCGAGAATCTGTTCCGCCTGCTCACGACTGAGGCCACCCTGGGGTTCTTCCTGGGGATCCCCCGGATCTCCCCCAGGATTCGGCGGCGGTGGTTGGCCCTCGCCGCCCTGCGGTGGCGCGGATTCGACCGCCAACTCGTAGTTCCACTTCGAGTCTTCGTCGGTCGGCCGGAGGAGTAACGCCTCACGATAGCGCCGCCGGGCCTCGTCGAGGTGGGCCTGGCGGTTCGCGGCATCGGCTTCCGCCAGCCGCAACGACAGGAGCCCGAGATTGAACAGCGCGCGGAACCGGAGTTCCGGATCGAGTGACTCGGCGGCGCGTTGCAGGGCGGGCCGGGCGCGCAGGGTGTCCCCGATGGCGAGCGCAGCCGTGCCGAGATTCAACCAGGCGGTGTCCCCACCCTTTGCGGACAACACCTGGGCCTCGTAGAGATTGGCGGCCTCCAAATACAAGCTGTCTCGCCAGGCGCGGTCGGCGTCGCTCACCCGCGATTGAGCAATCGCCGATCCCGGAACCACCAGCGAGAACACAATGCCCGCCAGGGCGGCCGTCCGCCGCGTATAGGTCTGAACCAGCAGGACCACCACCGCGGCCAGGAGGAAGATCCACGCCCGGGAGATGTCCTGGGCCGCCGTCGTGGTCGCTTGCGGGGTTCGCTTGAACGAGTCGACGAGGTCGCGCACTGCGCCCGCCTGGTCTCCCAATCCCGCCGGGACCATTGCGCCCCGCGCCGCGTCCACCACGGCGGAGAGTAAGTCGTCGCGGCGCCGCGTCTGCACCACGTTCCCGTCCATATCCATCTGATACCCGGTCAAGACGCCGTCCACGTCCCGCAACGGGATCCCGACGGGCGCCGCCCCTCCCTCCGCCACCACCACGAGGTGCACTCCATCTCGCCGCAAGCGCTCGGCGGCGGCGCTGATCTGTGACAGCGAGTCGTGGGCCTCCCCGTCCGTGAACAACACGATCACCCGGTCGGCGACGCCGGGTCCCGCGAGCAGCAGTTGCCGGGCCTGGTCGAGGGCGACGGCCAACTCGGTGCCTCCGGCGCTGGCGAGATCCGGCGCCAATCCCTCGATCAGGAGCTGCAGGGCTCCATCGTCCACCGTGAGGGGAGAGAGAATAAAGCTCCGCCCCGCATAGGCAATCAGTCCGATGCGATCGCCACGCAGGTCTTGCACCAAACGCCTGGCTTCCTGCTGCACCCGACCCAACCGGGAAGGCTGGGCATCTTCAGCCAGCATCGAGCGGGAGATGTCCACCGCCAACACCATCGTCAGCGCCTTGGTCTCGGTCGTCACGACGCGCCGTCCGAAGCGGGGGCCCGCCAGGGCCGTCCCCACCAACAGCGCACTGACACCCAATGCCACGGCGCCACCACGCCCTGTCCGCCGGGCCACGGCTCCGATGTCCTCGGACCACGCCCCAGCCCGCCGCACCCGTGAGGACCGCGCCCAGAAGGCGAGGCCCATGACGAACAGCGCCACCACCGGCGCCACGTAGAGCACGACCGGCGCATCGAATGTGATCATGGTACACGCACCACCAGTGTGGCACCGATCATCAGCTCGAACGCCAGGGCGCCCAAGCCGACCAGCAGGGGGACACGATACGCCTCGTTGTGTTGCGTGAACCGTGTGATCTCCACCGGCGTCTTCTCGAGCTGGTCGATCTGCTGGAAGATGCGGCTGAGGGCCTCCGCATCTGTGGCGCGGAAATACCGCCCACCGGTCGTCTCCGCCACATCCTGCAACAGTTCCTCGTCGATGCGCACCGGCAGGGTCTGATACCGCAGGCGCCCCCCTACCCCCGTCCCGATGGGCGTGCGCGCCTCACCGTGCGTGCCAATGCCGATGGTGTAGATGCGAATGCCGACCCGCTCCGCGGCCTGAGCGGCGGTTCGTGGGTCGATGCGGCCCCGATTGTTTTCCCCGTCGGTCATCAGCACCATCACCTTGCTCTTGCCCTCCACACGCCGCAGCCTGTTTGCCCCGGTCGCGATCGCAGTGCCGATCGCCGTCCCGTCATCCAGCTCGCCGACGCGGAGGTCGAGGACGGCCTGCTCCAATACCGCGTAGTCCACGGTGACCGGGACTTTGGTGAGGGCCTCTCCGGCAAAGGCCACCAATCCGATGCGATCGAAGCGGCGTGCACGAATGAAGGCGATGGATTGCTCTTGGGCGACATCGAGACGGTTCGAGGGTGCGAAGTCCTCGGCCAGCATGCTGCTGGACACGTCCACCGCGATGCTAATGGCAATGCCCTCCCGGGTGATCTCGTTGGGCTCCACCGCCGTCTGGGGACCGGCCGCCGCGATGATCCATGCTCCCAGCGCAACGCTGCGGAGTCCAGCCGGGACTTCCCCGACCCAGCGACGACCCCGCGCCACCGTGGCCAGCTGATGTAGGTCGCTGTACTCGGCAGCGGGTCGCTGGGCACGTCGCCGGCGCCACCACCACAGCGGTATGGCCAGCAACAACAGAAGGATTAGTGGACGGGCGAACATCACTCTTCCTCGGCGTCCGCGGTCTCGACGGCCGCCGTTTCAGCCGATTCGACCGCCTGGGCGATGACCTGGGCCTCATCCGCCAGCGCGAACACGTCGCCGGGAATCGCCGGGGCGTAGCTCGCACGCTCCAATGCCCGCATGATCTCCGACAACTCGTGGAGCGGCCAGTTGGGGCGGTGGGCCTCAACCGTACGCAACCAGCTTTCCAAGTCGAGAGACGGCTCCGCCTCGGGAACATAGTGACGGAACCGCTCGCGTAATGCGCTCATGGTCACGGTGGCGACGGCGCGGGGTTCACCCGCCGCGATCCAGCGTGACACGGGAACATCGTCCGCAGCCTCGACCGCGAGATCCCACGATGGGCGGTCCCGACCACGCCGGCGCATCACGCCCCAGCCAACCGTGAGCAGCAGCACCCCCACCGCCAGCAACACGGCCCGGTTCGCGCTGACGGCGCTTCGGGGAATCGGCGTGCGAGAGGGCCTTGGGGGTGGTAGCGAATCCTCCGCTGGCAGCACGGACACCACGGTGACCAGTGCTTCTCCTCCCACCCGCGTCTCCACGCGGCCGTCGGGATAGATCAGCTCCAGATCCGGCATGGGTATGGCGCGATCGCCCGACTCGAACAACGCGACGACATAGCGGGCGACGAACCCCCCTGCTCCCCCAACCGCTTCCGGAGCCGTCAGCGGCTCGAGCAACTCGGAAGCGTCGAGCGGCACCAGACGCAATCGTGCGGCGGGATCGGCGACTGCCACGTCCCGCTCGATCGTGACCGTGTCTCCAATCATCGGCTGCGGTGGCGTGACGGTCCACGCCTGCATCAGGGCGAGGGTGCCCAGCACCGCGTTCATCGGCCCACCCGCTTCGCGCGCATCTCGAACGCCTTGATCAGCGTGGGGGCGTACGGCAAATGCGTGTGGAGCACGATGTGATCGACCTGCGCACGTTCCAGGGCCCGTGCCCGAGCCAGGCGGACCTCCTCGGCGGCGACTTGCAGGCCGATGCGCGTGTCGGTGCCGGACGTATCGACCAGCATCCGTTTGCCGTCTTCGGCATCCTCGAGCTCGATCCAGCCCGCATCGGGCAACTCCTGCTCGCGAGGGTCGTCGACGGAGATCGCCACCACCTCGTGCTTCCGCGTGAGACGCCGCATCTGCTCCTCCCACCCCGTGGCACGGAAATCCGACAGCACCACGACGATGCCTCGATGCCGCAGCAGCTTCGCCGCATACGCCAGGGCTCGGGTCAGATTGGTGCCGCGATTGACCGGCTCGAACGCCAGCAGGTCGCGGATGACGCGCAGTGCGTGGAGGCGGCCCTTGGCGGCAGGCACGATGTGATCGACGTCGTCCGAAAACACCAACGCACCCACCCGGTCGTTGTTGCGCGCGGCCGCGAGCGCAAGCACGGCCGCGATCTCCACCGACCGTTCGGCTTTCTGTACCGGTTTGCCAAACTCGACGGAACCCGACCGGTCCACGATCAGGAGCAGCGTGAGCTCGCGCTCCTCATCGAAGAGTTTCACGTAGGGATGGCCCATTCGGGCCGAGACGTTCCAATCGATCGCCCGGAAATCGTCTCCGTGCTGGTACGCACGCACCTCGGCAAACTCGATGCCTTGGCCGCGAAATACGGAACGGTATTCACCAGAGAAGAGCGACCCGACCAGTCGGCGGGTGCGGAGCTCGATTTGCTTGACCTGCCTCAAGATCTCCGCCCCAACGATCGGGGAGGAGCCGCTCATGGGACGTGCACCGCCTCCAAGATCTTGGCGATGATCCCGTCGGACGTCACGTCCTCCGCTTCGGCCTCGAATGTCAAGAGCACGCGGTGTCGCAGCACGTCCGGCGCGATCGCCTTGACGTCTTCGGGAACGACGTACGCCCGGCCCCGGAGGAACGCGTGTGCCCGAGCGGCCTGCGCCAAATAGATCGAGGCCCGCGGGCTGGCGCCAAAGGCGATGAGCGGCTTGAGATCGTGGAGGCCGGCGGCCTGGGGTTCACGTGTCGCCCGCACGACGTCCACGATGTAGTCGACGATCTTTTGATCCATGTACAACTCGGCAATCGAGATCCGCAGCGACATGAGGTCGCCGGGTCCGGCCACCGCATTGATCGGGATGTGCTGGCCGCCCGCCATACGCCACAAGACCTCTTTCTCCTCTTCACGCGTGGGGTACCCCACGTGGACCTTGAGCATGAACCGGTCGAGTTGCGCCTCCGGGAGCGGGTAGGTCCCCTCGTGCTCGATGGGATTCTGCGTGGCGAGAACCAGGAAGGGTTCCTCCAGCGGATGGGTTTCACCCCCTATCGTCACCTGTTTCTCCTGCATCGCCTCCAACAGCGCGGCCTGGACCTTCGGCGGAGCCCGGTTTACCTCATCGGCGAGGATGATGTTGGCAAACAAGGGCCCGCGCTTGGCATAGAACTCACCGGTCTTCTGGTCGAACACCATGGTTCCGATGATATCGGCGGGAAGCAGATCGGGCGTGAACTGGATGCGTTGGAACGCCACGCGTATCGTCTCAGCCAGTGACGACACCGCCAAGGTCTTGGCCAATCCAGGCACACCCTCGAGCAGGATGTGCCCGCCCGTCAGCAGGCCGATCAACAGCCGCTCGAGCATCGCCTCCTGGCCCACAATCCGCTTGGCCACTTCCTGCACGACGCCACTCGTCAGCGTTGCATCGCTGGGTTTCAGGGCACGTGATGTCACTACCGGTTTCCTCTCCGTTGAATCACCACCGACGTTCTTCCCCCAAGGTGCGTCTTCCCGTGTGTACCACCCCGATCAGCGTTTGATCCGCTCGCCCTCGTCCTCGTATCGGAACACCCACTTCGCGAAGCGGGCCGGGGCAATGGCCTGGTCGGGATTGATGGCCCCCCAATCCACGTCGCTGCCGGATCCACCACCCGCCTGGGCCCGGGCATCCGCCTGCTCGACCATGCGCTGCGATCGTTCGATCCAGCGCCGGCAGCGTGCGGGGCGGAGATCGACCCACCCACGGGCCGCCACCCGGTCGAAGTCCTGGCAATCGGGTGGAACCATCACCTGCAGGCCCCTATAAACCTTCTCCCCCTGCACGAGGATGGGAAGCCCAACCGAAACGATGAGTGACCGCAGATCTTGGTCGCCGGCGATCAACGATCCGGCCTCACGGGCCAGCTCGTCGGGATCGCTCTCGGCCAGGGCACGGACGGTCGGCCGAAGGCAGGACCAGATGTAGGCTTCGTACAGCTTCTTGGTGAGCCGGGGCGGCCCCAGCATCTCGAACGCCACCGAGCGGACGCCGTGTTCGGCTTCCAGCTCTTGCAGCCGTTCCAAGGCGGCGGCCCGCAGCACGCCGGCATTGTACGTGGGTCCCGCGGTGGCGGAGTCCAGCGCCCCAATGATGTCGCGGCCGCTCGACCGACCGGTGAGTTCCAGCACCGTGTACTCGGCGACCTCCTCCGGCGTAATGAACTCCATTTGGCCCAACGCGCTGACCGTCTCAAACTCGTCCTTGGCGAAGACACCATTCTCACCGACGTCGATGTACACCGACTCCACCGGTTGCTGCATATCCGTCCAACCATTCGCCCCATCGCCAAACGCTTCGGCCAGCGGCAGCGGCTCGGCACAATCGAACCGGGCCAGGGCACGACCCCACCGGGGTACCGGCCCGTAGGCGATCCGGCGCCACGCAATTGCCGCCGTCGGCTTGATCTCGATGACGGAGGGGGCCCCCGGCGTTCTCGCCATGAGGAACAAGAGGAGCGAATGGGCCCCCGCCACCGCCGACTTGGTCAGCAGGGTGCGGGAAGGCTTCTCTTCGGAATGGGTGTAGGGGATGTTGAGCCCCATGCCTCCGGTGCCGCTCGTGCCGATCTTGACGTAGGCCTGCGTCGCCACCGACCGTGTTGCCTCCACTGCAATCTGGGCGTGCCGGATGAGCTGCGGCATCGTGAGCGTCAGCACGTGCTGCTCCAAGACTTCCTGGGTGAGTTCGCCGTCGGCATAACGTCCCAGGAGATTCCGCGAACTCGTGAACACGTCCTGATACGCGAAAGCCGTTGCGGTATTGATGCAGTCCACAACGGCTTCCGGGCGGTATTCTTGAAAGAGTTGGTACAAAAAGCTCCGCTCGAGTATCTCCGCGCTCATGCCTTGGAGAATGTCATCCAGCACGAGTCGACGTGTCTTGGGATCGTGCAGCAACTCCTCGCGGGACAGCCGGGCGACCTCCGACGGGAGGAAGACGTTCCCCCAGGTATACTCGATGGCTGTGTCACCGCGTTGGGCGCTCAGGGCTTCGGCCGCCGCGCGAACCTCGTCTTCGTAGAGCGACACCAGGACGATCTTCTTCGGGGCGAAGTCCAGCAGCCGGCGTGCAATGGCACTTCCGACCAGGCCGCTGCCTCCGAGAATCAATATGGTCTTATCTTTGAGGTCCATCGTTCTGTACTTTTTTGGTCAAGGAACCTGCGCCAATCGATCGAATTTCGCTGGCTGTCAAATAGCGCCACTGGCCCGGCGCCAGCCGGCCGAGCTTCACCGGTCCGTGACTCAGTCGCGTGAGACGGTCAACCAGCAACCCCAACTGCTCGCACGTCCTGCGGACGATCCGATTCCGCCCTTCGGTCAGCACCAGCATCACATCGCTTCCCCACCCCATCCCCCGCACCCGGTATCGCACGAGGTTGACCCGTCGACCGTCGATCACGATCGGTCGCTGCAACGCTCGACGGATATGATCCGTCGAGCGGCCGTGCACGGCGACGCGATACGACCGCTCCACCGCAAACCGCGGATGCGTCAGCCGGTGTGCCGCCTCGCCATCCGTGGTGAGGAGGAGGAGGCCCGACGTCGCCACGTCCAGCCGTCCCACGTAGGTGAGGCCCGGAAGGTCGGGCACCAACTCGAACACCGTGGACCGACCCGCCGTGTCACGCCTGGTAACCACGTAACCGGGCGGCTTGTTCAGCGCGATCCATGCGGTTTCCACCTGCCGGACGCGCCGGCCGTCCACCGTGATCGCGTCGGTGGCCGGGGCCACCGTCTGCCCCACCTCGGCCACCGTGCCGTTCACCCGCACGCGACCGGCCGTGATCAAAGCCTCCGCCCCGCGGCGTGACGCAACCCCGGCACGCGCCAGGGCCCGCTGCAGCCGCATCCGGCTCACGACTCCTGGAGTTCCTCCTCGGCGGGCTCGCCCTCGTCTTCTTCCGGCTCCAGGGTCAACATCCCTTCAGACTGTGGCAGCACTTCGGAACTCAAGGGGCGCAGCGCCACCGCGAGCTGGTCCAGCCGTGGCAACTCGACGATCTCGGTGAGTCCCAGCATCTCGAGAAACCGCGGGGTGGTTCCGTACAGCAAGGGGCGGCCGAGACCTTCCCCCCGGCCGGTCACATCGATGAACCCCCGCTCCACCAGCGCCTTCAGCACGCCGTCGGCCGCCACGCCCCGAATCTCCTCGATCTCCGCCCGACCCACCGGTTGCCGGTAGGCGATGATGGCCAGGGTCTCCATGGCGGCGGCGGAGAGCTTGCGGGGCCTGCTCACCAAGCGGGCGCTGGTGATGGCCTCGGCGTACTCTCGCCGGGTGAGCAACTGATAGCCGTCGGCCACCTCCACCAGCTCGAACCCGTGCTCGTGGGTCTCGTAGTGCACCCGTAGCGCGGCCACCGCCTCCTGCACCTCCGCCGGCTTGACCCCCGGCTCGAGCGCCTTCAGATCGGCGATCGACAGGGGGTGCGCCGCCGAGAACAGCGCGGCTTCAACCAGCTTCGTGAGATGGTTCACCGATGACCTTGAGATCCTCGAATGGCTTTGCCTGCGTCAGGCGTGCTTCGCCGAGTCGCGCCAGTTCCAGCAGCGCAATCAGCACGGAAATCACCTCGGACACATGGGGACGCTCGCCGACTAGCTCCCGAAAATCAACCCGCTCCCGTCCCCCCAGTATCGCCCGAATGCGGGCCGTGGCCCCCTCCACGTCGAGGGGCCGAGGCACCACGCGGTGGATCACCGGCTGGGGCATGCCCTCGATGATCTCCTCGACCGCTCGGACCACCTCCTCGAGATCGATCACGACCTCGGGCGGCAGCGGGTCGGGAGGTGGCGGGACCCAGCCGCGGGGGAATTGCTCGGCCCGGGCCGACGCGCGACCAGCCATCCAGTCGGCCACCTCGCGGATCTGCTCGTATTCCAGCAGCCGGCGCACCAGCTCGGCGCGCGGGTCTTCCCACTCGTCGTCCCCCAGGGGCCGCGGCAGCAACATCTGGATCTTGATCCGCAACAGTCGCGCCGCCATCTCGAGGTACTCCGCCGCCTGATCGAGCCCGAGGTCCTCGATAACGGACAGGAATTGATCCGCCACCACGGCGATGGGGATGTCCGCGATGTCGATCTCCTGCTCGCGAATGAGATGGAGCAGCAGATCGAGTGGCCCCGAGAATGACTCCAGCTCGACGACGAACGCCTTGTCGTTGACCATGTCGGTGACGCGCACGGTCATCTCAGAAGATCCCGAACGAGGAGACGGAGAACGGACTGATGATCGCCAGCGCCAGCTCGAGGGCATAGATCGCCGGAAGGAGTAAGAGCACCAGTGCACTCCGGAAGAAGAAGATCAAAGCCATGAGAATCAGGATGCCGTAGCGGGACAGTTCCCGATATTTTAACCCGATTTCGGGCGGGAGGAGATGATATAGGACGTGGGACCCATCCAAGGGCGGAACGGGAATCAGGTTGAAATTCGCGAGGAGAAGATTGAACCAGACGCCCCACAGCATCATGCCCTGCAATGCGGCGAGGACCCTCCCACCCGCTCCCAAGGTACCGGCCACGATGCCGACCGCGATGGCCAACGCGACGAACACGACTACCAGCACTAGATTCGTGGCGATCCCCGCCAACGACACGATGATGTCGCCCCGCCGGTATCGACGGTATTTCCGGGGGTTCACGGGAACGGGCTTGGCGCCCCCAAAGAGGAACTGCCCTCCCGACCCGAACCAGAGCATGGCCGGCAAGAGCACGCTCATCCACGGATCGAGGTGCTTCAGGGGGTTGAAGGTGAGCCGCCCCAGCGATTGGGCCGTGTTGTCGCCCTGGCGCAACGCCGCGTAGCCGTGGGCGTACTCGTGGGCCACCATGGACATGACCAACACCGGGAGGACCAGGAGAAACTGGCCTAGCTGTCCCATTGCGATACCCTACCGCCTTGACTCATCAGCACTTGCGGAATACCTTTCGCCTCCGTTTTTGCTGCGGTTTGGATCTGAAGTTCGAGGAAATCGTCTGTGCCGAATACGAAGTCTGCCAAGAAGAGAATGCGCCAGGGCGAAGGCCGCCGGCTCCGCAATAGAGAGCAACGGTCCACGTTGCGCACCGTGTTGAAGCGCGTTCATGCTGCCGGAACGAGTGCCGAAGCCCAGGATGCCTATCGGTCCGCCGAGCAAATGCTGGACCGGGCCGCGCGCAAGCGTCTGATCCATCCGAATGTGGCTGCCCGCACCAAGGCTAGGCTTCGCAAGCTGATTCAGTCGAAGAGCTAGAATCACACAGCTGCGAGCTCCGCGCCGCAGCTCTCGCAGTACCATTCCGTCGGGCGGTTCATTGCCCCGCACTCCTGACATTTCAGCGTTTTCTTCGCCGTGTCGTCCTCTGGGGGGCCGATCTCGGGCGTCTCCTCGGGGGGCGTCGCCGGCGCGTCCGGCGTGGGGCCGGGGGTCGGCTCCGGCAAATCGGTGGGATCGATGGGCTTGAAGGTCGCCCCCGACCGTCTGCGCAACCCCGCCCCCTCCGGCGCCACCTTCTTGAGAAAGGCCAGTTCGTCGAAGGCGTCGGTCTGACCACTCGTCCGTGTGGATTCCCCACCGCCGTCCTTGCCAGGCTCCACCTCGGCCAGCTCGGCCTCGGTCTCCAGGGTCTCGAACTCGGCGTCGGCCTCCGGATCGAGCTCGGCGAGGGACACCCGCTCCTCCTCTGACGAGACTTCGACGGGCTCATCCTGGTCGGGCCTCTTGTCGATGGCCGACAGGACGTCGGCCAGCCGGGCGATTTCCGCCCCGACGACCTTCAGCTCTTCCCTCACCGTGACCAGTTCACCGAGGATCTCCGAATGGACCTCCTTCCATCGCGAGTCTTCGTACTCCCCCACGGCGTGGCGCAACTTCGCTTCCGCAAGCCGCGTGTCGGCGCTCCGCTCCTTCTGGGAGAGATCATCCCGTTTGTCCGTCTCGGCGGAAAGAGCGTCTCGCAGCTCGTCCCGAAAACCCTGCAGCTCCTCGCTCACGGTGTTGAGCCGGGTCTCGTAATCGGCACGCACCTTGGAGCGAACTTCGTCGGCGGCGTCATCACCTGTGAGCGAGAGCCGCTCCAACCATTGGGTGACGGCCCGTCGTTCATCCAGGAGCTTTTGGACATCCTGCGAGGATTTGGTTGAGCGTTTCGGCATCTAAGACTCCTCCGAATGGTCCCGAGCTCGTCGCAGATTCTCCAACCGCTGTACCTCACCCCGTGGAAGGGGATTCACCCGGCCAAGCAACCGAGCGGTAAACACGATCTTGGCGCTGTGCTCCAGGGTTTCCATGCGGATCTGGGCCTCGTCCAGCGACGCCCCCAGGGACACCGCACCATGGTTGGCCAGGATCAACACATCGTGCTCCCGGGACAACGGGGTCACCGCTTCGCCCAGCGCCGGGGTCCCCGGAGGACCGTACGGCACGACGGGCACCCGACCCACCAAAAATACCATCTCCGGGAGCACGTCCCAATCGAATTCCTGCCCGGCCACGCTGATCCCCGTTGCCACTGGAGGATGTGCGTGGATCACTGCCTTCACGTCATCCCGAGCCCGCAGGATCTGCAGGTGGAGGTCGAGCTCCCCCGATGGGCTGTGCCGGCCCCGGATCACCTTACCAGCTAAATCTACCTCCACCATGTCGTCCGGGCCGAGATTGGCCTTGATGAGGCCGCTCGGCGTCACCAGGACCCTGTCATGGGCCACCCGAAGCGAGACGTTGCCATCCGCCCCGGCGATGAGTCCGACATCGGCCAATCGCCGGCAGCAATCGGCTATGCGGCGTGCGGCATCGGACATGGGGTTACTTCCGCTCGAATACCGTCCGCCCCCCAACCACGGTACGCTCGACCCTGCCCGTAAGCACATGGCCGGCATAGGGCGTATTTCGACTCTTTGAATAAAACTGGGTGGGATCCACTGTCCAGGTCGCGCCGGGGTCGAAGACCACCACGTCACCGGGCTTTCCAACCTGCAACGTCCCGGCATCGAGGTGGAACACCCGGGCCGGCTCGGTGCTCATCCGGTTCACGAGCTCCGGTAAGCTCAGGACGCCCCCGTTCACCAACTCCTTGATGCAAAGGCCTAGGGCCGTCTCGAGTCCGACGATGCCGAAGGGCGCCTCGTCGAAGTCACGCTCCTTGGCCTCATAGTGATGCGGTGCATGGTCGGTGGCGATCATGTCCAGCGTGCCATCCTGAAGGGCCGCACGCAACACCGCGACGTCGGCCTCCTCGCGGAGGGGCGGATTCATCTTGGCGTTCGTGTTGAATCCCTCGCACTCGGCCTGGGTCAGCGTGAGGTGGTGCGGGGTGACCTCGGCCGTGACGTTGACGCCCCGCTCCTTCGCCCGCCGAATGATGTCCACGCTCCCGCGAGTCGACATGTGACAGAGATGGATGTGTCCGCCGGTGAGTTCCGACAGGATCACGTCCCGCGCCACCATGATTTCTTCCGCCGCCGCCGGTATGGCCCGGAGACCGAGCCGCGACGCCACCACGCCCTCGTGCATGGCGCCGTGGGCGAGAGACGGCTCCTCACAGTGGTCCGCCACGGGAATGCCGAAGGCCTGGGCGTACTCCAGTGCCGTGCGCATGAGGTGGCTGGACCGAACCGGATGGCCGTCGTCGCTCACGGCGATGGCCCCGGCTTCGATCAACTTGGCGAACTCCGCCAAATGCTCACCCTTCTGGCCGATGGAGATCGTCCCATAGGGATAGACCCGAGCGCTGTTGGCCGCACTGGCCTGCTTGACGATGAATCCCACCGCCGCCTGGTTGTCGGTGACGGGATCGGTGTTGGGCATGGCGCAGACCGAGGTGAAGCCGCCGGCGGCCGCCGAACGCGCCCCGGTGGCAACGGTCTCCGCCTCTTCCTTGCCCGGCTCGCGCAAGTGCACGTGCACGTCCACCAGGCCCGGCGCCACGATCTTGCCCGACGCATCGATGGTCTCCACATCCTCGGCCGCGATGTTGGCCTCCACCGCTTCGATGCGGCCGTCGCGGAGCAACACGTCGGCCACGCCGTCGAATTCACGGGAGGGATCGAGGACCCGCCCGCCCTGGATCAAGACCGGCCTCATGTGGTCCCTCCAGCCAGCACGTCCTCGGTCTTGGCGACGTCGGCCCGTTCGGGCATTCCGCCCGCGAGCAGGTACAGCACCGCCATCCGCACCGCGATGCCATTGGTCACCTGCTGGAGAATCACGCTGTGCGGTCCGTCCGCCACCCGGGAGTCGATCTCCACCCCGCGATTCATCGGTCCCGGATGGAGGATCAGAATATCCTTGGGAGCCCGCTCCAGGCGTTCCTGGGTGATCCCGAACACCCGGTAGTACTCGCCCAGCGACGGGATGTAGCCTCCCTTCATCCGCTCCAACTGGAGCCGGAGGATGTTCAGCACGTCGGCCCAGGCGATGGCCTCTTCCGGGTGTGGCAGGACCTGCACACCCAACTCCTCGATGCCGCGGGGGAGGAGCGTCTTGGGACCGCACACGCCCACCTCCGCGCCGAGCTTGAGCAAGCCCCAGATGTTGCTGCGGGCCACGCGGCTGTGGAGAATGTCCCCACAGATGCAGACCTTGAGGCCGTCGATCCGCCCCGTCTTGTCGCGAATGGTCAGCAGATCCAGCAACCCCTGGGTGGGATGCTCGTGCCACCCGTCACCTGCATTGATGACGTTGGACGGGATGCGCTCCGCGAGGAATTCCGCGGCGCCGGAGGCCGGGTGCCGCATCACCACCATGTCGATGCGCATGGCCTCGAGGTTCCTGGCGGTATCGACCAGGTTCTCGCCCTTCTCCACAGACGATCCCGCCGCCGCGATGTTCACGGTATCCGCCGACAGGCGCTTTTCGGCGAACTCGAAGGCGATGCGGGTCCGGGTCGAGGCCTCGTAGAACAAGTTGACGATGGTCTTGCCGCGAAGCGTGGGGACCTTCTTGATGGCCCGCTCGCTGACTTCCTTGAACGGTTCAGCGGTGTCGAGAATGAGTTGGATTTGATCTGCGGAGAGGGGTTCGAGCCCCAGGAGATCTTTCCCCAGGGATGGGACGGAGGAGGACGAGTCTCGGATCATTCCTCCTCCCTCGGAACCAACACCACGGCATCCTCGCCGTCGCGTTCCTCCAACAGGACGTCCACACGGTCACGATGCTTGGCGTCCACAGTCTCTCCCACGATGTCGGCCTGGATGGGTAACTCCCGGCCGCCCCGGTCGATGAGCACACAGAGGCCGATGCGTGATGGCCGTCCGAAATCCGAGAGCACGGAGAGGGCTGCCCGGATCGTGCGACCCGTGTACAGGACGTCGTCCACGATCATCACGCACCGCTCCGTCAGCTCCATGGGGAGATCGGTCTTTCCCACCACCGGAGCCGGGCCGATCGTCTCGAGGTCGTCTCGATAGAGTGTGATGTCCAACTGGCCCTTGGGAGCGGTCGTCCCGAGGATGGCGCCGAGTCGCTCCGCCAGGTCCACGCCGCGGCGCTGGATGCCAACCAATACCAGCCGGTCGGTACCGCCAGCGAAATCCACGACTTCCTTGGCCATACGCTGTAGCGCCCGTTGGATGTCACGATACGCTGTAGCGCCCGTTGGATGTCACGGGCGTCGAGGAGGGTGTTGCGCTCGTCAGCAACGCTCATAGTCGCCGCGGAAGTTAGGGACCGAAGGCCACCAGGTCAACGCGTGACCGTGTGATGGCCGGCCCCTATGCCTGGGGGTGGCCGCTATATGCCGCTATATAAGGAAAAGCCTTCACCAGAGATACAGACTGTCAAAGCCCCTAGCACCGGTGTATTGTTCGCACATTCGGGTGCCGTGCAGTCGATAAGACTGCTTCAGACACATCCCGTTACCTCTATGACGTCCAAGCCGTCGCCGGACACCACGACTCTGCAGTCGCTGCTCGACGGGCTCGGCCACTTCGCCGAAGCCCATGGGATGGGGACTGCCGACCTCCTCGCGCGACTCAACCGCGCCACCGTGGTGGAGGCCACCCTGCGTGCGGGTTTGCACGACCTCAAGAATCCGCTCCAGTCGATCGTCATGTCCGGCGGGATCCTCTCCACCGGAGAGACCGACCCCATACGGGCCGCGCGGCTGCAGGGATTCATCCTCGAGGCGGCGCAGCGGGCCGATCGGATCGCGAAGGAACTCGCCCAGGTGGATCCCGACCGGCAGCCGGGAACGACCGAGGCAATCGCTCTGCCCGACATCGTCAGTTCCTGTACACGACTGCAGGAGAAGCCGGGGGTGTCGGAGACCATTTCCATCGAAGTCGCACTGCCGGCGTCACTCCCCCCAGCCTTCGGGGATAAGGCCGCGGTGCGGCATACTCTGCTGAACGTCCTGCTGAACATGCGCGAGGCACTCGAGGAGCGCGGTGGCGGGGCGGCATGGATCAGGGGAGAGGAACACGGCGAGTTCGTGCATCTCATTGTGGAGAACGACGGCCCTCAGGTTCCCGACGAGATTGCCGAACGGATCTTCGAGCCGTTCTTCACGACGAAAACGGCTGGGCCGGCGACACCCTGCCACCTGGGGCTCGGGTTGCCGGTGGCTCGTCACATGATCGAGGGATTCGGGGGTTCATTGACACGGAACCCGCCCGCTAACTCTTCGGGCATTGGGTTCGTCCTGCGGCTTCCGACCGCCGGGCCCGATGCCAGCGCCTGACGTCACGCCCTCGGTTCGGCGCCGTCGAGGGCGTTCCGGATGGCCTGGGCGAGGTCCGCGATCCGATACGGCTTGGCGATCAGTGACGTTATCCCCGCCTGG
>JBDHHA010000026.1:0-33415 GCA_039589615.1 Gemmatimonadota bacterium | reverse complement strand
ACCAGCAGATAGAGCTTCCCAACGTCGGGGATGGCCCGGAGGATCTTCTCGAGGATCGCCTTGGCGAGAAAGCCGGTGGCTCCGGTCACCAGGATTCCCTGGCCCCGGTAACGCTCGGCAATGGACATCGATGATTGGTTCTCGGACATCAGACCCCGGTTTTGGCAGCGCATGCAGAGCAAGACAAGCTAAGCCCAGTGGACCCGATATTCAAACCGCAGGGCCGTCCTATCGTGCTGCGCGCCTGAGAGTTACAGCCGTGGCCTCGGGAGCTCCATGGCCCGGGGCGGTCCACGATGCCACCCCGGCCGAGAGGCTGGCTGTGAAAGGGGTCACAGAGCGGTAGCTTCCCATGGTGTCCGACGCAGACCGAGTCCAGCCGGCCGTCATCGCGGCCTTCGATTTCGACGGCACGATGACGGTTGCCGATACGAGCCTGCCGTTCGTGCTGTTCGTGCTGGGTTCCTCGAAGTACCGGAGGAAGGTCCTGCCCCTGGCACCGATCTTCGGCATCGATCTTCTTCGCGCCGTGGGGCGCGAGGGGGTCTGTTCCGGATTGGGGGGGCCACTCGGGCGGATCCGTGGGCGCTGGGAGAACAATGCGCACGAACGGATCCTGCGGCGGTGCTTTGCCGGCCTCAGCGGCGAGGAGCTTCGGGTTCACGGCGAGGCCTTCGCCCAGCGTGGGATGGACAGGTTCGTGCGGCCGGCCAGTCTGGATCGACTCCAGTGGCACAAGCAGCAAGGGCACGGCTGCGTGCTGATCAGCGCGTCGGTGGACGTGTATCTCGAGCCCTGGGGCAAAGCAGTGGGGTTCGATCATGTCATCGGGACCACGCTGGAGCTCGACGATGAGGGTGTTCTGACGGGTAGACTCGCTTCCGAGCCGTGCTGGGGCGGTGCGAAGGTGGACCGGCTCCAATCCCACTTGGGGTCGCTGGAGGATTACACCGTGTATGCGTACGGAGATAGTGCCGGCGATCGGGAGCTACTCGCCGTGGCCGATCACGGCTTCATGGTGCAGGGGGATTTCGAGCTCGTCGCCGCGGGGTGAAGGCGGTCGCTGGGGAGGCCGGACGGATGTCCAGCCTCCCCAGTCAGACGGAGTGAGTTCTAGAACACGCGGCTCCGCACGCGGAAGTCCACGTTGTCTTGAACCCATTTCCACAGGTCGTCCTCACCTTGGGCGGCCAACTGCTCTCGCCATCCACCCATGACATCGCGGTCCACCGTCCATATTCTGACCCGTCGCCGATCGATGTCCCGCTCCCACGCCACCGAAACGGTGGGCGTTGCGTAGAGCAATCGCACGGTCACGCTGCGCGAGAGGTACTCCAAGCCACTGAGATCGATCGTGGAATAGCGACTCTCGTCCTCGTTGTCTCGGGCCGTGACGTCGGGTATGCCATCGCTGAGCACCACGATGTTGAGGGGCGCCAGGATCAGGCCCTGCCGCTTGACCAGGGTGGCCACGCGATCGAAGAACGCATTGAAGTCCGTGAAGCCGTCCTGGGACGGAAACAGCTCTCCCAACACGACGGCGATCTCCTCGGGACTCTTGCCCTGGAACGCGTGCACGGGCTGGAACGACTTGGTCTCGCCCGGGCGCTCGCCCCCTACGGAACCCACGAACACGGCGGACGGAACCGACAACTCACCGAGGCCGTTGAGGTGCCCGTACAGGTAGTGTGACGCGAAGTCGATGGCGTCCTGGTAGTTCCCTGACGTTTCGAACGATCCGCTCACGTCAATTCCGAGCACCAAGGTGGATCGGGGCCGGCGAGCGGAGTCCTCCACGGGCGTGCAGGCGGCGAGTGCCGCTACGGCAGCGAGCGCCCCAATGCGCTGGAGCAACACGGGCGATCTCATCGTGCGGCCTCCTCGCGGAATTGGATCGGCGGATCGTGCTTGGGCTGCTTGGCCTTTCTCGAGTTTGCCGCCTTCGGTGACGAAGCCATCACCTCGTCGAGGCTGCCGAACGGCAGGCTGAACATGGGCCGCGACGTGATCGTCACCACGGCGAAGTTCACGGCGGCGGCCAGCAACTGGAGCACGGGAAGCGACAGCAACTCGAACACCTTCCGCGCTTCTGCCCGGAACCATTCGGTTTCGGCCTTGAGGGCGGCAATGGGACCCCGCATGGGATCCACGGTTGCCTCTCGCCCGACGCCGACCGGCGCTTCCTGCTTCACCGTCTCCCTGCCGAGAATCGCCAGGAGTGCCGGCGTGCCGAACCGCCCGAACAGGAACCAGGTCATGCCACGTACGCCGACCCAGCCGAACGCCGCGAGTGACAACGTGGCCCACAGGCCGAGCTGCATCCGCTCGTTCGTCTGCTGGGCGATCCACGGCGTCAGGGCGTCGATCATCTCCCGATAGAGGAACATGACCTCGAAGAAGATGACGGACAGCTCGACGAGCACCATCTGGAGAATCTGTCCCACCTGCCGCTTCTGCATGGCGTCACCCAAGACCTGAATGCACGCGAAGCTGCCGAGGATCAGGAAGAAGAGGAAGAACCACAGAATCGGCGTCATGAGCGCGGCATTGGGCTCGAAGCCCGTGATGCCGGCCAGGACTTCCGTCATCGTCGGGCGCAGTGTGTACGTGAAGATCAGGGCCTCGATGACCGACCATATCAGCAGGCCCATGAACGCCACCCACGGAACACCTGGCTTGAAGTAGCTCCTCGAGGTCCAGTCGAGGAAGTTGAGGGGCGACTGGAAGGCGCTCTTGAGTAAGGCGACTGTCAGGCGCACCAAACCCTTGATCCACCCCACCAGGACCACGCCGACCCGTACCATGCCTGCCCAGAAGAACCAGATGGTGCGTCCTGCGTCCCACCACGCCGAAAGCATCGCGGTGAGAAAGCCGCCGCGGGCGGAGCGGAACGGTAGCGTGTACAACGACACCATCGTGGACCATATGGCTGCGATGAGTAGCAGCATTGGCAGCAACACGAGAACACGCTTGAGCAGCACCTCTGGGGTAGACCCACCGTACCACGCGAAATTGATCATGGCGGTATGCCACGCGGGAATCCACGCGATGGGCGAAGCCAACAGATCGAACGTCCCGCTCCATTCCTGAGGGACGAGACTTTGCGTTGCCTGAAGCATGGGCGACTCCTTAGAGAGACCAGGGCCCGAAAAGCCATACGCCCAGCCGCGGCCTCGCCGCCGCCGGTGCGATCGCAGCCTATGGTGTATTCTGGCTCTGGGGATTGCGATGATCTAAGTCACATGGTGACGGATCACACACATGTCGAGAAGGGCATCCCGGGCTGCCAAAAAAACTGACAGCAGCATCGGTAACCGGCAATGGTGTATGAGGTTACGGCACTGTACGGTGGAGCTGAGTTGCTGTACAGCCGGTCCGATCAGGGCTGTGGATCTGGCCGCGGAGATCGCTGGGGCCAGCGAAATCGCCGTGATTTGCCGGACACTTTGAGCCGGGGCAGCGGCGCCATTTGGACCAGGAGCCGGCGCGCCGTCCTCGTCACCACGCCGCGTCGTTGGACGGTCGCTGTATCGCTGTCACCCTTGAGCCAGTCGAACACCTCGTCTACATCCTCATCGGAAAGCGTGCGGGCGTTCACGGTCGCCTCGTAATAGAACCTTCCGTCGTCGTCAGGTGTCAGCCCGACGAGGTAGACGGTCCCCAGCTTTTGCCGCAGGGCGGTTTCCCCGGAGATCTCCTCACTCCCGTCTCCGTCCTCGAACAGGAACGTGTCCCGCACCGGATCGTACAGCACGACGTACTCCCAGTAGCTGCGGTCCGCCACGGGGTCGAACCAATTCGAACGCGATTGACGCAGCTCGACTTCGAACTCGACGTACAGCGGGAATCCGGAACGCATGGCGTTCAGGAACCGCACATCCGACAGCAGCGCGGTGACTCTCACTGCTGCGTTCGGAATGCCGTTGGATGGGCGCAGTTCCACTACTACGTCAGGCCGCTGCCGCGCTGACGCGCTGCCGACGAGAGCGATGCAGCAGGCGAAGGTCGCCGCTGCGCGCCTCAGCACGCTAAGCTCACACAGAACTCCGTGTTTGTTTCTCCTCGTTCATTGTCAGAACCGCCGGTGAATGCGCAGGGAGAATCGGAGCGGCTCACCTTCGGTCAGGGCCTTTGCCCCGTACACACCGAAGCTGCCGAACTCGATACCGGCGCCCACATCTCCTTGGAGCTTTCCGGGACCATCATCGATATCGTGTTGCCAACCGGTTCCGGCGTTGCCGAACAACACGATGGTCGGGCCATCGAACCAGTACCAGTCATCCCAGTCCCACTGGTCGAACCAGTGCTCCCGGTCGCCGCGTTGGCTGCGCCTGCTCCGCGACCTGTGGGACCACCTCCCTATGGAGAGATCCCCGCGGTACTCGGCTTGAAAGAGGACGATGCGATCGCACAACGCAGGTCGTGCCGGGTCAGCCAGGGTTTCGTTGCACGCGAACTGCCGGAACTCGAATCCGGGCATGGGGTCGGGACCGCCCAGCGACAGCCGTCGCTGTATCGGCAACGGATCGTTATCGCCGATCACCCCGGCGCCCACCGCTCGAAGGCGCAGCTGTCCGTTCCATCCGATGCGCTCGTAGCGACGCAGGTCGATGAACAGCCGGTCGTACTCGTAGGGGCCTGTGACAGGAAGCGGATCCCGTACCGTCGGGGGAAGAACCTGCGGTATGAGGTCGTCACTCTTGCCTCGTTCCCACTCTGCGCGCAGGAGCCAGCCCGAACCAAGGGACCCGCGATAGGGCCGCGAATCCCACTCGAGGATGCCCCGTATCGAAGTGAAGGTGCCCTCGTCAATCAGGGGATTGGTGCGCCAGGGATCGTCCTGCCGAAACGGCGTCCACGGGTCGCGCGCCAACGCCGACGTCTCCTCGTTGTGAGCCAGCTCTCCGGTGAGGGTGAGTTCCTCAGTGGGTTGGATCCGAAGTAACCCGAGATACCCGCGTCGGACGTAATAGTCCCGGTAATCGCGGTGCCACAGGAGCGTGGCGAAGCCGACCTCATCGTCTTGGAGCTGCCAGTCCTCTATCGGCGCAACCACGTCGTACACGCGGCCACCGATGGTGATGGGAGATCCGGCGATGGTCCACTCTGCTCCTGCGGTGTAGCCATATTTCTCGCGATTGGTCTCGAAGTCTCCCGCCGTGCGGATGATTGCCTGCCCTTCGATGCGAAGGTGTGTCCTGCCGAGGGTGCGCCACTCGAAGCGCGCGCCGGCGTGAATCGGCAACCCCTCGATCCGGTTGTAGGTTTCCCAGAGCGACACCATCAGGGTTGCGCGGGCGTCGGCAAACCGTGGCCGTTCACGACTCCGCCGCTCGCTTCTCGAGGCGGACTGCAAAACCAACTCGTTGCCGGCCCGGCGGACTAAGACCCGGGATTCGTACACTCGCGCGTTCCCGTCGATACGCGCCCTGTCCATGCCGAAGGCCGCGCCGCCAACGACGAGAATGTCTCCGCGAATGTCTGCGGTGCTGGAGAGCCGCAGGTCGGCGTTGATGACGACCAGATCACCGCGAATGACGCCCGCGATGCGCACGGGTCCACTGTAGACGGCCACGTCGCCCCTGATGACCTCGTTGGACGACACGGTGAACGCGCCGAACGTCCTCGTAATGGCGCGGTCGTTGAAGAATTCCACGGCCTCACGCGCGACCCGCGATGAGGCGTCGAGGCGGGCACCCCGCTCGATGATGACCACGGTGTCCTGCACCGCTGTCGCGTCACCGGGCGACGCGCCGATGGCGGCACAGACGCCGACGAGAAGAAGTGTGATCTTCATCGACCCGCTCCCGCTCTGGGCCAGTCCGTGACTTCATCGGTGGCTCCGTGCCACGAGAGGTTGTCACGAAGGACCGGAAGGCGGATGTCGGGAGCGACGCACTCCAGGCCCCCCTCCGGGAGCGCCCGTTTCACGTCTACCCGCAGGGAGACATCGTGGCCCAGCACCCGGAACGTCCGGGCCCCCTCGACGGTCACGGAAAGCTCCGCCGCCCATTCCGGCGGGTGGCGAACCACGTGGGTGATTGCCAGTGAGATCCCGTACACGATCCCGATGACGATGAGTGCGGCTTTCGGCATTCAGACCTCCGGGGCGTCGGCCCGGCTTGGCGTTCAACGACACGCGCGTGGACTGAAGCCGTTATGGCACGGCCCGTGCCAAAGCTTGCTGCATTAGCTAAATCGTTCATTCTTAACGACATATGTGACATCGCCATGGGTCGGAACATGGGATTTGCGTGTCACTTAGACACAGGTGTGTCGTTGGGATCGACTCCCAGGCGACGCATCCGTCGATAGAGGTTGGCCCGGTCCGTGTCCAATCGCCGGGCGGCCTCGGCAACGTTGCCTCCGGCGTCCCGGAGGGCTGCCCTGAGGAGGTCGGTCTCGAACTCCTGGAGCGCCTGGGAGAGTCCCCCCGTGGCCCCGGCGTCTGGTCTCGCCGAGTGGGCGGCGCCTGGACCAAGAGCAGCCACCACGTGGGCCGCCGTCACGGCCTCGCCCGTGGCGATGATGGTGAGTCGTTCGACGATGTTGGCCAGCTCCCGGACGTTGCCGGGCCACGGGTGGGCGGTGAGTTGCCGAAGGGCGTCCGACGTGAACGTCGCCGGAGAACGGCCGCATTTCTCACTGACCCGCGCGGCGAAGTGGGCAACGAGGCGTGGCGTGTCCTCCCGCCGTTCGCGGAGGGGTGGAACCTGAATCGGGAAGACGTTCAGGCGATAGAATAGGTCTTCGCGGAACGAGCCGTTCTTGACGTTGGTGTCGAGGTTCTTGTTGGTCGCGGCGACCACCCGCACGTCCACGGCGATCTCTCGGTCGCCGCCCACCCGCTCCACCGTGCCGGTCTCGAGGACGCGGAGCAGCTTTGCCTGGGCGTCCAGACCGAGGTCGCCCACCTCGTCGAGGAACAGGGTGCCGCGGTGGGCGAGCTCGAACTTGCCGACCCTCCTTCCCACCGCACCGGTGAACGCGCCCCGCTCGTGTCCGAACATCTCGCTCTCGATCAACTCCCGGGGGATCGCCGCGCAGTTCACACTCACCAGCTTGTTGTCCCGTCGCTCGCTCTGGGCGTGAATGGCGTTGGCAACGAGCTCCTTCCCGGTTCCCGACTCGCCCGTGATCAACACGCGGGAAGGTGTTGGGGCCACCTGGGAGACCAGGGCCCGGACACCTTCAATGGCGGCACTCGTCCCTATAATGGAATGAGCGGACCGCATTGCCGTGCGCAGCTCGCGGTTCTCCTCTCGAGTTCGGGCGAGATCGAGGGCCGCCTTCACCGTGACCAAGACGCCCTCCGGCGTGAGCGGCTTCTCGAGGAATTGAAAGGCCCCGAGCTGGGTTGCCCGCACGGCATCAGGGAGCGACGCCTTCCCGCTCATCATGATCACGACGAGATACGGGTGCTCCCGGCGGAGCTGTTCCAGCGTCGCGATACCATCCGGCCCCGGGGGCATGACCAGATCCATGAGGATGACATCCGGGGCAAACGAGGCTACGGCGCTCGACGCCTCCGCACCCCCCGAAACCCCGTGGACGTCGTAGTCGTGCTGCTCGAGGAGCGCACCGAGCATCCGCCGAATGTTCTGCTCGTCGTCGATGATGAGGACGCGTGGGTTCACGACGCGACCGGGAGATCGATGGTGAACGTGGCGCCACCACCTGGCGTGTCGTCGACGCAGATCGTTCCTCCATGGACTTGGACCGTCTGCCGGACGATGGCGAGTCCCAAGCCGGTGCCGGACTCCTTGGTGGTGAAGTACGGCTCGAAGATCCGGTCACGTACCTGGGGATCGACGCCCGGGCCGTGGTCACCAATGCTCAGCATCAAGCCGGTCTCGGTACGCCTTGCATGCACAGTGATTCCCTCGTCGCTGGTTACGTCGATGGCATTGCGGAGCAAGTTCTGCACCGCCCGGCGCAGGGGTTCATAGTGCCCGTGCACCACCATGCCCGCCTCCGTGACGCGCTGCACGGAAATCCCCTCCGGCACCGTTGCCTGGATGACGCTGTCGAGGAGCTGCCCAAGGTCGACCTCGGCCTCGGGGCCTTCGGGTAAGCGGCCGAATTCGGAGAACTCCCTCGCCATTTGCGCCAGGCGCCGCAATTCCTCTCCCAGGACCTGAACGGCGGACACCGACGCGGTCGAACCATCCGCCGTGCGCTCCAGTTGATCGAGAGCCAGCCGTGAGGAGGTCAGTGGACCCCTGATCTCGTGTGCCACCCGCCGGGCGATCTCCCGGAACGCCACCAGCCGCTCCCGCTCCAGTTCCTGGAGCCGGGCGTGCTCCAGGGCTTCCGACATCCCCCGAAGAGCGCTCTGCAGCGATTCGAACTCGGGAGCGCCCACGGTCTCGGCGTGGTCCGGAAGCTGCTCGCGCTGCTGGATCCGCTGAACCCAACCGGTCAGTTCCTCGATGGGAGCGGAGAAGTACCCGGACCATCGGCGGGCGAGCTGGAGCGACACGGCGACCAACACGAGGGCCGCCAAGAGATAGATCAGGGCCAGGAACCCCGCAGCGAACCGGGTCAGCGTCTCGGCCCGGCGGGCCAACGTGGTGCCACGTGTGATGGTCTGGGTGTGGGTATCAAGGGCAGAGCGAGCCGCCTCACCCAGTTGCAGCGTGTCGAGGGCGGCAATGAAGGCCCGCCCACTCATTGCCACCTCGTCCAACGCCACTCGCGGGCCCGCTGACGACCCGCCGGACCGCTGCTGGAGGGCGAGCACCCCGAGGGTGGCAGCCAGCGGAGCCGTACCCAACAACACCAGTCCAAGGAACAGCCTTCGTCTGAACGGGAGGCGCATGAGCGGCAACCTACCAGAAAGAGGGTGCTGTGTCTATTCGACACACTTAGCAGGGCGCTATGTTCCCTACGTTGGGAGGTAACTTGCGGATCCACGCCAGCGTGCGATACTGTCCCTCGCGCAGAGAAAGCTCCGCAACCACCTCAACCAGGATCTGCGGTGAGTTGCCGCTCACCGCATGGATGGTCGATGAACGCGCTAATCAACGACAATCGCGACACGTACCGAAGGCATGTCGCCGATCGCCGATCAGTCATTCCCCATCGGAGTGGTGCCGAGCGACGAGTGATGTATCGTCGAGAAATATCCCTGCCCTCCGAAACGGAACGGCGCGGTCCCGGAGATCGCCGCGGAGGGAGTGACCGCCGACAGGCCGATCGCCGGTCTGGCGTGGCCCGGCGTGGTCCGGAACGCCGGGAAGCCGCCGGGGTGGCGCGGGTGTTGCTCGTGGAAGGGCAGCCCGCTGTCCGCGGCGGGTTGCGGCGGGTGCTGTCCTCGGCAGGCCACGAGGTGATCGAAGCCCACGAGGGCCATGCCGGCCTCACGTTCTCGGGAGAGACTCCGGCGGACGCCGTCGTGGTGAACCTCACCCTCCCCGACATGGATGGTGTCGAGTTCATTCGACAGCTTCGATGCTGCTGCCCGAGCTCGAAGGTGGTCGCGATCGGGGGGCGCCGGCCGTACGGCGCGCCGGATCCCCTGGCCATCGCCACGCGAATCGGTGACGTCCGCGGGCTACGATGGCCCTTCCCCCCCAACGGACTGATCAGCGCGGTGGCCGAGGTGCTGAAGGACCGCAACTAGACGCGCGGGCCAGCCTACTCAAACTGGATGAGAACCACCTTGCCGGCCTTCGCCGCCTGGCCCGCGGCGTCCTGAAACGCCTGCTGCATTTCCGCCATGTTCGCGTCGGTATCAATCGAGACCCGGTCTTGGGCGGCCTGGTCGGGAGCATCCGGACCGGCGCAAGTCACCATGATCTCCATTGGCGTGTAGATGCCAACAGTCAGGAAGCCAACGAGCCAATTGGTGAAGCTGCGCCTCGTCTCGACCCTCGCAACGCCGTTGGGACAGCGGGCGGCCGTTTCAACTGTCTCTGGGGGAACCAGTCCATACACCCACGAGTCAGCCCATTGGTCCTCCAGGGTCTGGGTCCCCAGGGGAAGCCCCGTCTCGATGGTTGCATGGTAGCAACCCGAGAGCGCCACGGCGGCGGCAAGAACAGTGCTCGAGCGAAGACCGGTCATGTGTGCCTCCATCGGCAGAAATGGCTGCTATTGAGTAACGACGTACCAAGATGTCATATCATGGTGTCTGTGTCACTCATTCGGTGCTGACCGAGGGCGAATGACGTCTCTGGCCGATCGATTGCGAGAAGCGCTCCATCCCGATTACGAAGTCGAGCATGAGGTGGGGGTCGGCGGGATGGGGGTTGTGTTCCTCGCCCGCGACGTCGCCCTCGAGCGCCGGGTTGCGGTGAAGGTGCTGCTGCCCGAGTTGGCGACCGTAGCGGCGTCCGATCGCTTCCTCCGTGAAGCTCGGATCCTCGCGAGCTTGAGTCACTCTCACATCATCCCCATCCACCGCGTGGGAGAGGCGGACGGCCTCTTCTATTACGTGATGGAGTTCGTCGAGGGGGAAACCCTGGCGGATCGTCTGCGGGACGGCCCCCTGGCGCACGACGAGGTCCTGAAGCTGGGACGGGACCTCCTCGACGCGCTGGAGGCGTCCCACGAGCGGGGCGTCGTCCACCGGGACGTCAAGCCGGACAACATTTTTGTTGCGGGCCGGCGCACGATGCTGGGCGACTTCGGTATCGCGAAAAGCCCGCGCCGGGAGGGGGAGCCCCGGACGAAAACCGGGGGTGTCCTCGGCACGCCCCGGTACATGCCGCCGGAGCAAGCCAGCGGTCGAGAGGTCACACCCCAATCCGACCTCTACGCCGTGGCGATGGTGTTGTATGAGGCGATAACCTGGCGCGCGTGGAACTCCGGACAAGAGCCCAGCGCCGCGGACTGGTCCGGTGTGCCGGGTGGCATCGCCCGCGCCCTGAAGGGCGCCCTGGCGTTCGCCCCCGAAGACCGTTGGTCCGACGCCGCCACCTTCAGACGTCACCTGTGGCGCACCCGGGTGCGGCGCTATCAATGGCGTACGGCCCTGCTCACGGCCAGCGGGGTCGTCGCTGGAGCGCTGGGGATTTGGGCGTTCGGCCTGCTCACCGGTGGGCCGGGACCCGGTGGACTCGCTGTGCAGATCATGCAGTTCCAGGAGGAGGGAGATGTTCCGCCTGGGTTGACCGAGTCGGTGACGGCCTACGTCGTCCGCGGACTGGGCCAGAGCCTCGAGTTCCACGTGTGCGAGCTCGAGGAGCCGTGCGACAATCCCACCGTGACGCTCACCGGCACTGTTCGAGTGGCCGAGTCAACGCTGTCCGTAACCGTGCGGACCGAAGACCTGGTGCGGTACAGCAGTCAGGAGGGACAGGTCGCCGAATGGATGGAGGTCGCCGATGGGGTCACGTCCGAAGTGTTGCGTACGCTCTGGTCGGAGAACAGCCCGCTGGCGGAGTGGTTGCCCCTCGATGCATTGCCGACGTCGACGGCGGGTTTCAATCGTTGGCTCGAGGCGGAGCGCCTCTTCAACCACGCGCGATGGGAGGATGCTCGGGAAGTGTTCGTGACGGCCGCGGACATAGACACGACCTGTTGGCTGTGTTCCTGGCGGATACTGGAGGCAGACCGTCAACACCCGGGCAAGGTTCCTGACACGACGCACATACAGCGGGTTTTGAGCCACACCGAGCTGTTTCCGTCGCATTATCAGCAGCTCCTCCAACTGGAGACACTCGACCTATCGCTGGATGACCGCATCCAACTCCTGCGCTATGCGGTGCGAATGTGGCCGGATTTCTACTACGTGCAGTACAGATTGGGCGAGGAGCTCTTCAACCGTGGCCCTCTTGCGGGGCTTCGCCGCTGGGAGGCACGGATCCCGTTGCTCGCGGCCACCCGGGCGCGGCCCGGGTTCGGGCCGGCGTGGGAGCAGTTGGCGTGGCTGGAGACGGCTGAAGGTGACGAGGAAGGGGCCCGGGCCGCCCGAGATAGTCTGCGGCAGCTTCCGCGGCCGGAGGATGCATTCTCCTTGGCGTCCCGCATGCTCATCGAGATTGCCGCGGGCTACCGATTCGCGGAAGGTAGGGATGCCGTTGGCGAGGCGCTGGGCACCCCTGAGATCCTGGGTCTGCCGGAACTCGCTGCGGCACCGCGCCTGATGCAGAGCTTCGACACGCCCCGCGGGGCCATCGACTTCGGCGGGCAGTTCGTCGAGTCGGGTAGCGATCCTCTCGTTTGGTCGGGGTCCCTTGCCCAGGTGTTCGGGTACTTCACACTGGGTCAGATGGCGGAGTCCCGGAGACTGGCGGGCACACGGCAACGTGACGGATGGCCCCTCTTCACGGCGCAGCTCGACGCGTTCCTCTTGCTGTTCGACTCGGCGGCGGCCGCCGTCGATCGTAACCGTGTGCTGGGCATGCTGGGTCGATACGCGCTCCCCGGGACGGGCACGCCCATAGAACAAAGGAGAGCAGCCTGGACGCTAGCCTTGCTGCACCGACAAGCGGGAGAGGACGTGGATGCCGACCGCTACGCGGAACCCGTCGGGGTGGACTCCGGGGATCAACCGCTCGTCATGCTGCTCGATGCGCAACGTCGGGCGATGATCGGAGACTTCGACGGCGCACTGCAACTGGCCGACAGCCTCGGCCGGTGGGAGCGCGCGAGCAACGTCACCGCGGGTGCGGTAGGGCCTTTCTTCCGTACCGCTCTTCACCTGTTTCAGGCGGAGTGGCACCTGGCAAACGACAACTTCGAGGCGGCCCGTCGTCGGCTCCTGTGGCACGAGGGATGGGATATGGACGGGCTTCCCATCGACGAGCCGAGGGTGGAAGAGGTGGACTGGGCGTTCGGGACATTGGCGAGGTGGCGGCGTGCTGAAGTACTCGAGCTGATGGGCGACTTGGGCAGCGGTGAGCTGTGCGACGTGTACCGCGACATCGACCGTCTGTGGACGGACGGAGATTCCGTGTACGCCGCACGCGCCGAGAGCGCGCGACAACACTTCGGCGAGCGTGGCTGTTCCGCCGGTGGCGGCTGATCAACAGCGATCGATGTCATCAAGAGGACGACTGCAATGATTGAGTGTCGCGTCTTGGGTCCGGCAGATTTGACCGTGGATGATGAAGCGCCACACCGCGACCTCCTGCACAAGAAGAACCTCGCGCTCTTGGTCTATCTCGCCCGGTCGCCGGCGCAAACGCGCACGAGAGAGCATTTGATGGAACTGCTGTGGCCCGGCCGCGATGAGAAGACCGCCCGCCACTCGCTGCGCGAGGCCATCCGGGTCATCAAGCGCCACGCCGGAGAGGAAGTCATTGCCGCCGAGTCGGATCGGGTGCGCCTTGCGGAAGGGTCGATTCGGCTCGATACCGACGAGCTGGAGCGATTACGCCGTGCCGAATCGTGGCAAGAGGCCGCCGGCCTGGTGAGAGGCGAGTTCCTCGACGGGTTCGGGGTGCCGGGTGCGGTGGACTTCGACCACTGGCTCACCGCCGAGCGCATGGCGTGGGCTCACGTGTCGCTGCAAGTCCTCGTGGGCGCAGCCAACGAGCTGATGAACGGGGGGCGGATCGGGGAAGCCGTGGAGATGGCCAACAGGGCGCTGGCGTCGGAGCCGGGCGCGGACGCCGGGGTCCAGGTGGTCATGTCGAGCATGGCCCTGGCGGGGGACCGGGCTGGAGCGCTGGCCCAATTTGATGCCTTCGCGGAGCGGTTGTCGGCCCTCGACGCACAGCCGGATCGCAAAACTCTCGACCTGGCCGAGCGTGTCCGCAAGGAACGGAAGTGGCAGCAAGCGGCGACGGCGGCGGAGAAGACCGGGGCCGAGTCCCGAAGGGCGCCCCTGGTGGGGCGGGGCGTCGAGTTGCAGCGCCTCGGGGAGGCGTGGGCGACTTGTCGCCGGAAGGGCGTTCCGGGGATGGTGCTGATCGAGGGAGATCCCGGTGTGGGCCGGACGCGCCTCGCCGACGAGTTCCTCGCCCGGGCACGGCTGGACGGCGCCATCACGGTTAGCACCAGGGCGGTCGCCGCCGACCTCGCGGAGCGGTGGAGCGGTGTGACGCAGCTTTTGGGGGGTGGGTTGGCCGAGACCCCGGGGGCGGCGGGTGCGGATCCCGGTGCCGTGGCGGTGTTGGCCCGGTACAGTGACGAATGGGCAGAACGATTCCCGGGGGCTCGCGGAGAGGAATCCGGCGACGATCTCGGCAGGGCGTTTCGCGAGGCGTTGCGGGCGGTGTGTGGGGAACACGACGTGGTGCTCTTTGTCGACGATGCCCATTGGCTGGATGCCGAGTCGTTGCGCACGCTCCACGCCGTGCTCCGGGATCTGTCGGGGACCAAGCTGTTCCTCGTGCTGAGTGTCTTCCAGCGTTCGGCCCGGGAGGAGCTCGACGAGATGCGTGCCCGGATCGGACGCGACTTCGAGGGCGATTGCATCCGCCTCGATCCACTGACCATGGACGACCTCCGATCGCTGGTTGGATGGGCTATGCCCGAGTACGCTCCGGAGCAGTGCGACCGCCTCGCTCGCCGGGTTTCCACCGATTCGGGGGGTCTGCCCCTGCTGGCCGTGGAGCTGCTGCATGCCGTGGCGGTGGGGCTGGACCTGGCCCGCCTGAGCCCCGACTGGCCCCAGCCGCTCCGCACCCTCGATCAGACCCTCCCTGCGGAGCTGCCGGAGACCGCGGTGGGAGCAATCCGAGTGGGGTTCCGGCGCCTCAGCAAGGCAGCCCAGGAGGTGCTGCTGGCGGCGGCGGTTCTCGGTGACCGGGTCCCCACCGCCCGGCTGGCGGCGGCTCCGAGTGTCGATGAGGCGTTCCTCGGCGAGGCCCTCGAGGAGCTGGAGTGGGAGCGCTGGCTGGTGGCGGAGCCCAGGGGGTATTCGCTCCTGGCCAGGATCGTACGGGACGTGATCCTCAGGGACATGGTGACTCCTGGCAAGCGGGCCCACATTGAGGATGCCGGGGAAGCGGCACTCTAGGGAGTGCGCCCCGGGGGCGCGACCGCTACATTTATTCAGTCATTGATCTGCCCAGCGTCACGTGGTCCTCCCCGACCGTCTGGGCCTTGACCGATGAAGCGGCCGCCTAGGGCGGCACATTTTGAAACGCGCCGTGAATCGGCGACACAACCGCTCGACACCTTTATTGCAGGTCGAACGACTACCCACTTCGCCAGCGGCGGGTCTCATCGCGGCCTCGCTTCCCTGTGTGAATTCTGATTGGTGACTCGGTGAGCAACAACGACAGTCTCGGTGTTCTGGAGGTCCTCGGCAACGGCGCGGCGTTCATTCGCCGGAAGGAATCGTGCTACACGCCCGGCAAGCGCGACGTTTACGTCGGCCAGAAATTGGTACGGAAGTACGGTCTTCGGACCGGTGACGAAATCTACGGCGCGGTGGGCAAACGCCCGCGCAACGGCAAGAGCGCTCCACTGGAGAAACTGGAGGCCGTCAACGGAAAGCCGCCAGAGTCTCTGGGGCACCGCCCGGTGTTCAAGGACCTGGGCGCTCAGCACCCCAGCGAGCAGCTTACGCTGGAATGCGGCAGGACCTACCGCGGACAGCCCGACTACACCAACAGGGTCATCGACCTCCTATGCCCGCTGGGGAAGGGCCAGCGGGCATTGATCGTTGCGCCCCCCAAGGCGGGCAAGACCACGATCCTGCAAGCGGTGGCGCAGGGCATCTCCACCAACTATCCCGAGTGCAAGTTGTTCATCGTGCTCGTGGATGAGCGGCCGGAGGAGGTGACGGAGATGGAAATGGCCGGGTTCGGCGAGGTCATCGCGTCGAGCTTCGATCATCCACCGTCACGCCACGTGTCGGTTGCGGAGATGTGTCTCCAGCGAGCGAGGCGTCGCGTCGAGATGGGCGAAGACGTGGTGATCATTTTGGACTCCATCACGAGATTGGCACGGGCGCACAACACCGTGGACGAGGGAAGTGGTCGGACACTCTCGGGTGGTCTCGATGCCACGTCGATGGAGAAGCCGAAGCGTTTTCTCGGAAGCGCCCGAAAGATCGATCCGGCCAAGGGTGGCAGCGGCTCGCTCAGCATCGTGGCGACGGCTCTCGTCGACACCGGATCGAAGATGGACCAGGTGATCTTTGAGGAGTTCAAGGGCACGGGAAACAGCGAGCTGTTGTTGAGCCGCGAGTTGGCGGACCGCCGCGTTTACCCGGCCATCGATCTCCTGGGCAGCGCCACGCGTCGTGAGGAATTGCTGCTGAGGGATGATACGCTGTTGGCGTCCCGAACCATGCGCCGGGAGCTGAGTTCCGCAACTCCCTACGACGCGATGAACCGGCTGCTGAGCGACATGAAATCCACGCCGTCGAACGAGGAGCTCGTGAACATCATCGCGTCGCGAGGCCGCTGAGTGATATAGGAGATTTCTTCGAAAAGTTGTAGCTTTTAGCCGCGCCCCAGATCAGTGGGCGTCCCGGTCGGCTTCCACGCCGCCTGGGAGCGGAGCGAACTCGAGGCCTGGCCGCTTGCCAGGCCTCGCTGCGTTTCTGGGTGCTAGAAGTACAGGTTGCTCTGGAACTTGAAAGACCAGTCCGTGGTGCCCGTGGCCGGTGACCACACGTCGACGTTGGCCAAGAGCTTGTTGCGGCCGGTGAGGCGCAACGCGACCCCGGGAGTGAACAGCCATCCGCCCACGCTGGCGGCGTCGGTGTTCGGATCCGCCCAACTGACACGGAAGTGGGGCTCGATCCCGGTAAAGCCCCGGTCGCTCACGATGGGAATGAGATAGCTGATGATGCTCTGGGCCGTGACGAAGGTGGCCGGATCACCGTTGGTGTCCAAGTCGCGCCAGTTCTCCCCAGCCACGAGTCCCGCCTGAAGATGGAACTCGTCACCGTACCGGCCGATCTCCACGTCCCCTCCGTAGGCGATGGCGTGCTCGTCTCCCGTGGTCTCGTCGATGTAATCGTGGACCGAGACATTGCCGCTGATGCGGACATTGGAGGTTGCGTGCACCACCACGCGTCCGGCATACGACTTGGCGCTGTTTTGGTCCGACCTGTTGGGACCTGATCCGTTCGTGACCGACACGCGGTACTCGACCTTGTTAGAGGGTCGGCCATCCATGAGCACGCCGACGTCCCGTGCGGAGTATTGCAGGCCCAGGATCAGAGATGTCCAGGAGCACACGGTGACCAGGCACGAATCGACTCCAGGGATCAATCCGGCCCGCTCGATCGTGAGAATCTGTGTGGTGCTGTACAACTGGAAGATGTCGAACGCCCGCTTGAACTGGCCGAACGACAGCCGGAAGCCGGGATCGAAGTTGAGGCGGAGGTATGCATCCTTGAGCGTGATCTTCCCGCCGCCGTAATCCGGTTCCACCCTGCCGAAGACCAGGTCGCTTATTTCCACGTCGGCCACGAACCGGGCCCGCCGGATGAGGAATTCCGAGGAATTTTGCCCATCCACCGACGTCGTCCGGTATTGGGCATGGACCCGTCCGTTCAGGTGGATGTGGATCCCGTTGGAGGTGATCTCCACCTGAGCGGCAACGGCCGCCGGAGCGAGCAGAAAGAACACGGCTATCAGAAGAGCTCTCATGGCACCTGTGATTGTGGGGTGAACGCAGTGTGACCGTATCATTCCTTGTGGCGCAAAAAAACGCCCAACGGTATCAGACGCATGGTCGAATTGTCACAGTTGTGTCTCAGCGGAGCCGGCTGGCTACACCTCCGGAGGAGGAGGCAGAGCCTCCCCAGGGCTGTCCGCAGGTGGATCTTCTTCCCGCGGCGTCTCGTTCTCGGATGGCGCCTCAGCCGAGAGGTCCACGATGTTCGGCTCGAAAAAATCTTCCTGGAGCGCGGGAAGACCCAGGGATTGATCGAAGGATGTCACGCCGGTGCCGATGGCGGCCTGAACCGGCAGCTCAGTGGGGAAGGGACGAAAGAAGAAACCGGCGAAGTCGTCCAGCTGTCCCCTCTCTATGATGAACACGAAGACGGCGCACAGGAGGATCGTAAAGAAGATCACGGCGTAGACCGTGCTCTGCACGATGTCTCCATCCGCCAGGCCCAACTGGAGCGGCAGGGCCGCCAGTACGGCGGCGGCGAGGCCCTTTGGAATCAAGGCCGTCATGAGCATGGCATCGCGGCGCGACACGGTGCGCGGAGTGAGCAGGCGCACCATGACCGAACGCCCGATGATGGCGATCACCGAGACGGTGAGCCCCACGGCAAACGTCCGGGGATCCGAAAACGAGATGGAGATCCCCAAGAAGACGAAGAAGAATGTCTTCACCAGGAAGACCGCCTCGGCGAAGAACGTCCGCTCCACATTGGAGAAACCCGCCAGCCGGAATGTGAACAGCTTGCCGAAGAGGCGCTGGGGGATGTTGGGGAGGTTGGCCACGCCGATCCCGAATGAGAGAGCGGCGATGGCGCCGCTGTAGCCCCAGAGCTCGGTCAGGCCGAACAGGATCAGGACGTAGGCGATGGTGGTGAACACGGTGTTCGGGACCTGGCGGATCTTCGGCAGCACCGCCGACCAGATGAATGCGCCCGCGGCACCAATGAGCGCCGCCACGAGGAACGACGACGCGACATCGCCAACCATCACACCAGGCGAGATGTCGGCCGCGACTCCCGCAACGACGTCCTGCTCCGTGGGCAATCCCCGTATCATCCCCAGGCTCAAGACCACAGCCAAGACGTCCGTGAGCGCCGATTCCAGCAGGAGGATCGTGCGCGGCCGGTCGGGCATGCCGAGAATGCGAATGAGGGGCACCACCACCGCCGACGACGTCCCCCCCAGAATCATTCCAATGAGGAGTGCCGTGAGGGGCTCCACGGGCAACAGGAAATCGGCCACGTACATGACCAGCAGCACGGTCAACGCGAAGGTAGCCAGGGAAATGACCAGGGTGTCCCGGGCTGACCGCTTGAGGTCCTTCACGTTGAGGTGGATGCCGCCCTCGAAGAGAATCACCACGAGGGCCAGGGTGGTGAACACCGGTCCCACCTTCCCGAAGTCGGCAGGGGTCACCACACCCAAGACAGGGCCGATGACGATGCCGGCAAGCATGAGGATGAGAACGTCGGGGACTTTGGTGCGCTCGAAGAAGCCGGTCAGGAAATGGCCGGCAAAGACCAGGAGGCCGATGCTGAGGATGGTGATTTCCACAGGCCAAGACTACTGCCGGGCCTGCGGTGTGGGAAGTCCCGTTATCGGACCTGCGCGCTCGCCCCGATCACGAACTGGACCCCCGCGGGGAACTCCTGGCCCGCCAGGGGCACCCGCACGCTGAACTCCGGCCACAGGGGCCCCGTCCTGACCGCCCCGGTGAACTGGAGGGTGGTGATGTGCCGCTGGGCCCGGGTCAAGATCCCGTCTCGCTCGATGGGCTCGCCGCGGAATCCGTCGAGCGTCGTCTTCACGAACGTGCCCGGAATGGGATTCCCCCCGGCTTCGACCAAGAAGACGAACTCGTTCCCCGGGTCGTTGAACTGCTCCGTGTTCTCGAACCGCACCCGGTAGCCCAGCCAGAGAATCGCGTAGGCGGGCACCGGCCAGAAGGAGTGCCCGATTTCCCCGAATCCCTCCAGGTCCCACTGGCCTTCCCCCAGCGGGATGATCTGGGCGTCGATGGGGGACTCGCCCACGGGCGCCTTGGCGCCGGCCCGGATCGATATCGGCGTCCGGCCGCCGAACAGCTGGATGGGGTTCCACCGGAGCCATGCCCGCACGTCACCGATGCCTGTTTCGGAAAGCGTCTGCACGAGGTCGGTGAAGGTGAGGTCGAAGTAGGGGACCTGGAGCCAGAAATCCAGTTTGGGGTGCAGCCCGAGGATGAAATCGGTGTACAGCGCCTTGGACTCCGCTACGCCTTCCGCGAAGTAGGGCTCACGCTCGCCGATGGCGGTATAGCGCTCATCGGTGTTCTGGATGAACAACGCGCTCTTGACCCAGATCTTGCCGGCTGCGCCCTGTGTCCATTGGGCCGACAGCGAATGGGGTAGGGCCACCAAACCAGCCAACACCAAGCTCGTCGCGAGTCTCATCTAATCCAATCCCTCGAGGTGGAGGACGTTTGTCGGCGACGGCAACCTCGGCTGGGAGACAAGGTCTCTTGACGAGAATGGCCACGCTGCAGGCTCTGCGATACGCCGAATGAACCGCAGGGTGAGGGGAATTGTTCCCGATATGCGGGCGGGAACCCTGAGGCTTCATTGGCTGTTGCCGATACGCTCACAAAATCACGACGGAGATCCGGGAGGGCTGCAGGTGGCCGACCGAACAGTGTCGCTCGAGGCGATACCCGGCAATGAGACGTCGACGGAAGGCGGATTCGAGAAGGAGACGCTGGACGCGCTGGACAGCGTGTACCGCTTTGCGCTCCAGCTCACCAAGGATCCGTGTGACTGCGACGACTTGGTGCAGGATACCTATCTGCGGGCGTACCGCAGCCGGCACCAGTATCGCCTTGGAACAAACTGCACGGCCTGGCTCTTTACGATATGCCACAACTTGTGGATCCAAAAAAGACAACGGGAAGGGCGAGTCACCGCGTGGGAGGAATCGGATCTCGACGAAATCGCGTCGGCACGACGCCAGGAGAACGGTGCCATCGAGATGTCGCTGCGACGAGTGCTGGAGTTGCCGGAATTTGACGAAGCGCTGCATCGCGCCCTAGCCGTACTCCCGGAGATATACAGAACCCCGGTTGTTATCATCGACGTGGAAGACCAGACGTACGATTCCGCCGCCGCCATTCTCGCAGTCCCCATCGGGACTGTCCGCTCACGTCTGTTTCGTGGGAGACGAATGCTGCAGGATCGGCTCGTTGCCTACGCCGAAGATGCCGGTCTGATGTCAGGACGGCGCAGAGCGCAGGCACGCCCCGCGTCGTGAAAACCCAATGGTTCAACCTACGGAGGAGAATCGCATGAAACGGTTGGTTTCTAGTCTCGGCGTACTGGCCATGGTGGCCGTGCTCCCGGCTACTGCACAGGCCCAAATGGGCAGCATGCCGGAGGGTGAGGACGTCACGGTGCGCGGCACGGTGATCGACCTCGACTGCAAGTTCCGGATGGGACAGTCTGGTGAAGGTCACAAGATGTGCGCCGAGGTGTGCGCCGATGCGGGGCTCCCGCTGGCGATCCTGGGCGATGACGGCAAGCTGTACATGCCGGTGGGCGGTGGGATGCCCGGCAAGCCCGTGACCGAGCACAACGAGGGGCTCAAAGAGTATGCCGAACAGCACGTTGTGGTCCGCGGGAAGGCCTTCCAGGCGGGCGGCGCGTACGCCCTCGCTATCGAGTCCGTTCGAGGCTCGTGAGGTCTGGCGCTGGCGCACGGACGGGCCGGGGTGTGCCCCGGTCTGCCGTCGCCACGGTGGTGGGGGGTCTCGTCATCGGGGGATTCGCGTTCGTTGCGCGTGGCCTAGGCGAGGTGCCGCGGGGACCCATCGCCGTACCGAACCCGGACGCCGCCGAGGCGAGCGTGTTCGAGGTGCACGGGGTTCGCCACATCGCGGTGTCCGCTGCGTCGGAGCGCTTGGTGGTCGACACCGTTCCACCGGGGCGGCGGGATGCGCGGGTCTTGTTCTTTCAGGGACAGGTTGCCCAGCCCACGCCGGACGGTGGTGCGGTAACCACCGAGGCCGGCGGCATTCTCTACATCGACACCAAGCTACGCGTCCACCGCATCCCGGCTCACGCCGAAGGGCGGGAGATCGTCAGCGTGGCGTCGGCGCCGGACAACGGCCTCTGGGCGGTGTCGGGTGAGGGCGAGTTGCTCAAGCTCGACGGTCAAGGCGACATGGTGGCCAACACCCGTCAAACGACGTTCGTGTTCTCGTACGTCGCCAGTGACCCGGAGGGCACGGCATTTCTCGTGCGGTCGCCCACACAGCCGGCTTTCCGTCCGGTGTTCGGATCGGCGCCGCTCCTCCTCCGCATGGACGAGGAGGGCGAGTTGGATGCGTCCATTGGGCAAGGCGTCGTTCCGGCGGACTTCATGCTCACACACCTGGCGAGCGCTGGCCGGGTGGCCATTGCGGATTCCGTGGTCTACTTCGCGCCGTTCATTCGGGACGAGGTCGTTGCGCTGTCCATGAACGGCGACACGCTCTGGGTAGTCGAGCGGGGTCTGCCACAGGCGGTTCGAGAACCGCGGTTCGAGGTGATCGACATGCGGCCCGTCGTGGATTATGCGCCGGTGAATACGGGCATCGCGCTGGGGCCGGACGACCGGCTGTACGTATTGTCCGTGCCGGGATTCAGCACGGACTCGGGGAGGATCGACGTCTTCGACCGGCACACCGGTGATCTACTGCGGTCGGGTACCGTTCCTACGCCGCTCCCGACGCTGGCAGCCGACGCGGACGGCCGCGTCTACCTCATTGACGACTTTGCGTTGCTGACCGGGGTGCCGCCTCGTGAACGGGCTCCGTTCAGCGCGTTCGATCTGGAGACACTCGACGGACACCGCGTCAAGTCGGAGGACGTAGCCGGGAAGGTCGTGCTGATCAACTTCTGGGCGAGCTGGTGCGAGCCCTGCCGGGAGGAGATGCCGGCGCTGGATGCGTTGCGGCGTGGCATCGCACACGACGACTTCCTGTTCCTCACGTTCAACGAGGATGTTCGCCTGGCTCCTGCCAAGCGTTTCCTGGAGCAGTTCGGTTCCGATTTTCCGGTGGCCCTGGGACACGGGGACCTGCGAGGGAAGTACCACTACGTGGGATTGCCGTTCACCGTCCTGTTGGACCGGCAGGGTCGGGTGGTCACCCGTTGGATCGGCTATGCGGGCGACGAGCAGTTACAGGGGATCCGCTCGATCATCACCGCCGAGTTGAACAGAGAGGGCGGCATGGACCACGGCGCGATGCACACACAACACTGACCCCGCAACGGGTCAGGTACAGCGGCCACCCGGCGCAGCGCAGCGCCGCAATGGGTGGCCGTTTTCTTGTTGCTCAGGGGCTGAACGAGCAGAGCCCTCCACTCTGGTTCAGCATCTTGACCACGACGCGGCGGAACCCCAGGTCCCTGAGGTGCGCGCGCACCTCAGGTGCCGGGTACATTCCACACTCGCCCAAGAGGTCCTGGGGAACGGTGAACCAGATCGCGACATTTTCCAGTCCCCGCGTGTCGACGAAGACATCGAGGTTCTGTTGGGCTAGGACGGACGCGTACGCGGCCCTGGCGACTCCGGTGTCCTCCGGAGAATCGGCGGCGGGCGCCACGAGCGTGACCGCTGCGATGATCCCGCCCAGACACCCCAGCGTCACAGCCACGGTGGTGGACAGGCCGGTGTAGCGCCGCAGGGTCGATGCGAACCCCCCGGCCAGGACGATGAAGAGACCGATGCGGAGGTTGCCGCCGAAACTCATCATCGGGCCGCCGAGGAGCAATCCCATCAGGAAGAACGTGTCGGCGAGCGCCTTGTGGGCCTTGATCGTCCTGCGACCCACCTCCACCTGGCGCTTGGCGTCCTCCGCGGCGTCGTTCAGCAGGGTGCCGCACCGCTTGCACTCATTCGGTCTGCCCGTATAGCGCCAACCGCAGAACGTACAGGATCCCGGGGGGGCCGATTGGGCTTTCATCATGCCGCAATCTACAGCGCTGGCGCTGCTGCGTCCGCGAGCTCCCAACCTTCGGTCCGACTTCTAGCTTCCTACGGCGTCTCGTGCAGGTGGAGTGGCAGGTCCCATCCGTCGCGAGGGTCGGCGGGCAGAGTCTCGTTTCCGGTCAGTGTGTCTTCGACACCATATGTCGCGTCGTCAACGATTGGATTCGAGCAGGTAGATGTCCCCGTAATCCCGATCTCGCGAGTAGACGATGCTGTTGCCGTCCGGCCCCCACCCTCCATTGTGCACGTGCCAGACGCCGCCCCCGAACGTCACCTGCCGGGCGCCATCGAGGGGGCCGGGTAGCTCATCCGGTCCGGACGTGGGCGTGAGTTGGAGGATGTGGAGGTTCATCGTGAAGTGACTCACGGACTCGACGAACGATAACGCCCGCCCGTCCGGTGACACCTCGACCTCGGACGGCGCCCCGGCCAGCAGAAGGCGATCCTCACCGGTCGCGAGGTGGGCCACCCGTAATTCGACGGTACCCGACCGGTCGGTGGCCCGCCGGGTGTACACAAGCCGTTGGTTGTCCCGGTACCACCCGAAACTGAGTGCACTACGTACGATGGACGGCTGGGGATCGGCGCCGTCCGGTCCTACCAGCCAAATCGCGGTACCGTCGTCCCCAGGTGCGATGTACCCGATCGTGCTGCCGTCCGGCGACCACCGCGGTCCGCCCGCCTCGGCTGGATGCAGAGTCAAGGGAAGCACGTGATCGGTGAGCAGCCGGACCACCCCGGTCTCCACGTCCACCACCCACAGTCCGAGCGCATTGCCGCGGTCGGAGACAAACACGATCTCGTTACCATCCGGTGACCAGTCCGCCAGCTTGTCGGTGGCCGGGTGCTCGGCTACTTGCTGGTGCAGTCCCGTGGTCCGGTCGAGGATCCAGAGGTCGAACGAACCCGTGCGGTCGGCAAAGTACAACACGCGGTTGCCGTCAGGTGAAGCGCGGGCTCCGAAATGACTCCCCGCGAAAGCGGTGAGACGCTCGTGTTCGTCTTCCGGGGCGCCGGTCTGCATCGCGTACACGTCGATCTCGTGATTCCAGTTCGCATAGGCAATGGTGCCGTCTTGGCCGTACACGGGTTGTGCGTCGTTCCCGACCCCGACCGTCAACTGGCGCAATTCCCGGCTCCCAAGCTCCAACTCCCAAAGGTTCAGGGCTCCTCCGCGCGCCGACACGAACGCCACCCGCCGATCGTCCGGTGACCACGCGGCCTGGCCGTTGTAGGGCCCGTCGTCGATGAGGGGGACGGCTTCGCCGCCCCCGCCGGGAACCTGCCACACGGCGGCTCCCGCCCTCCCCGCACGCGTGAACATCACTGACTCCCCGTCGTGCGAGAACGACGCCCACCGATCAGAAGTGCCCGGGGCGGGAAACGTGATCTGGGTCTGCTCGCGGGTCGAGACGTTCACCTTCCAGATTGCGACCTCTCCCGTTTCGTGAAGTTTCGAGAACAGCAATTCCTCACCGTCGGGCGTCCAGGGATTCGACCCCAACGCGCCGAACCAGTCGTGCATGCGTTCCAGGAACGGGATATTGGTCTCCGCCAGCTTGCGCTCGGCGCCTCCCGTCGGGGAGATCCAGAAGAGGTCGCTCCCGGTCCCCCGGTCGGAGAGAAAGGCGATCTTGGAACCGTCCGGGGAAAAACGGGGATTGACGTCGTCGGCCGGATTGTCGGTGAGCAGGTGGGGATCGCCCCCTCCTCGCGGCAGCGTGGCGATCTCCGCGCTCCCGCCGACAATGTGAGAGTAGGCGACGATGCTGCCGTCCGGTGACCAGCTCGGACCCATCTCCCACCCGGCGAACCTGGTGAGCGGCCGGATGGTGGTGCTGGCCGCGCCCGCATCGGCCGGATCACCTCCCGGGGCACTCAGCGCCAAGGCCACGGCGATGCCGACCACGCCGATCGGAACGCCGTAACTCGCCCAACGCCGCCAGCTCGAGGCGTCCGAGGTGTCCGAGGACGGCGCCGCCGGCGGTACGACCGTGACCGGCGTGGTGGTGACCAGGGCCTCCGCAAACGCACCCGCGGTCTCGAACCGATCCGCGGGAACCTTTGCCAGCGCCTTGTCGATGGCCGCCTCCACGTTCGGCGGAATCGTGTCGCGGATCGTGCGAAGTTTCATCGGCTTCTCGCCCACGACCTTGGCGATGACGGCCTGAACATTGGACCCCACGAACGGCGGGTCGCCGGCCAGCATTTCGTAGAGTACACTCCCCAGCGCATAGACATCGGTGCGGGCATCGAGGTTCCGGTCGCCCGTCGCCTGCTCGGGACTCATGTATGAGGGCGTGCCCAGCGACAACCCGGTTTCCGTAACGCGGTCGCCCGCCCCGCGGCTCACCGCGAGGGCGATGCCGAAATCCGCCACCATGGGAGCGCCCTCATGCATCAGGATGTTTTCCGGCTTGATGTCGCGATGGATCACATCACGCCGGTGCGCGTAATCGAGCGCGTCTGCCACCGACCGGGCGATTGCAACCGCCTCGTCGATGGCGAGCTGGCTCTCGCGGCTGATCTTCTCCCGCAGGGATTCCCCCTCCACGGACGGCATCACGTAGTAGAGGAACCCGTCGGTACTACCCGAGTCGTAGAGCTGTACGATGTTCGGGTGGAGCAGATTTGCGGTGACGCGGATCTCGGTGAGAAATCGTTCGGTACCGATGACGGCCGCCAGTTCCGGCCGCAGTACCTTCACGGCGACTTTCCGCTGGTGCTTCAGATCCTCAGCAAGGTATACCGTTGCCATCCCACCCTCGCCGAGGGTGTGGTCGATCTCGTACCGGTCCACGAGCGCGGCCTGCAGGTCCCGCAGTTGGTCGGCCATGGCTGCCTACTGTCTTGGGGACGTGTTTTCGATGCGCTGCCCAACGTTAGGAGAGTGTGAAGAATTTGTTAAAGACGATCGTCGGTCGGGGCCATCATCTGGGACTGCTCGGGATCCATTCCGTAGACGCGCTGCAACGCGTCATAGAGGTCCGGGCGGCGCTTGTGCAGTTGACGCGGCTTTTCGAAGAAGGTCTCGGTGGCAACGGCAAAGAACTCCGCCTTGTTGGTGGCCCCGTACTCCCGCATGACGGTCTTGCGCCGCTTCTCGAGCGCCTTTCGTAACAATCCCAGATTCCGCTCCAGGACATCGGCCCAGGCACGAATGGCGTGCCCCTCCGCTACTGGCGCGATGCCATCCGCCGCACCGTCGAGAAAATCGAGTTGATGGGCAAACTCGTGCAAGATGACGTTGCGACCGTCGAACGCATTGCGCGCACCATGGAGGGCGTGATTCCACGCCAGGACCACTATGCCCCGACTCCACGCCTCCCCAGCGTTCCACTGCACGCTCTCTTCCTTCCACCCACCGGCGTGTGTGGCGGTCTCAGTCTTGCGATACGGTGTTGGATAGAGCAAGACGGTCCGAAGGCCCGGATAACATCCTGCATCGATACCGAGGAGTAATACACAAGCCTGCGCCGCCACCGTAACGCGGATTTCCTCGGTGACCTCGAGCCCACCACATCCCTCAATGTGTTTGTCGTGCAAGAATAGCTGTGTAAGTCGGAGAAGCCGCGTGAGTTGGTCGGGGGGTAGCTTGCGTGTGAGAGGCACGTTGCGATCGATGATCGCATGCCACGTCTCGGGTATTGGCTCGGCGCGGAACTTGAGGGGCCGGTGCCACCGGATCCGCAGTAGGAATCGCGAGAGTGCCAGGTACGCCACGGCGATGAGAGCCGCTGCGGCGAGCAGGAGGAGCACTGGTTCCATCACGCGCGGCGCATCCGCCGCCTATTGGCTCTGTACATCAGCTGCGGTGTGATCACTCCCCAACCGATGGAAGCGGATCGCTTAACGAACGCTACCAGCTTCATGACGGCAATGTCCTTCCTTCTGAACCCGAGCCGCACCGTCTGCTGCATGCGCTCATTATGTGGCGGTCTTAGGGGATCTCGCGTATGCACAGCACTGTCGTTGGGTCTATCACCTCAAACGAGTGGGTGGTTGGCTGCGAACGCCACGCGCGTACGGCTTGCAACAACTCGGTGCCGTCATCGCGGACGACGGCGAAGATGTCCGGACTGCTGACGCCCCCCTGTCTACAGGTGAGCGGCACGAACGCCTCATCCGGCTCCACCGACCCTATCTGCACGCTGGCCATGACCTGCCAGCGCGCCTTGCCGGCTCCGTCACGGCCCACTAGGCTGTCGAGTACGACGAAGAGCCGGTCGGCCTCGCCGCCGAGGCGAAGCCCCCAGACGTCAGCGGCCCTGCCCGTGAGCAGCCAGCCCATCCGCGGGGTGAAGTCCAGCCGCTCCGGACTGGAATCCGCAGCCGCCGAAACCGGGGCGATTGCCGAGTCAGTCGCGACGTCCGTTTCGCTCTTGGTGCCTTTGTCCGCGCATGCACCAATCAGCAGCGACACGACAGCGATACCGGCCAGAGGGATTCTCGATAACACAGGGAAGTATATCGATCTGCGCCGCCACCTAACGGCTCTGCGCCTCAGCTGCATGCGCTCGTGAGGTGGCACACGCTTGCCCACAGTCAGGGCAGGTGCCCCCGCAGAGAGTCGAGAAACTCGACACGCCACAAAACCAACCTCCCGACGAAGGCACTCTGCTCCGAAGGCGTGATCGGCCGCAAACCCGGGCCCTCACCCTGCGCCCCGAATTCCGCTGCACTCCAAGACTGGGAGTATTCCAGCGTATCCACCCGGCCCCGGTACCGCAGGGCGACCCCCGGCTCCACGGGTGACCATCGTGTCGATATCTTCGTTATGGACGTGGCCTCCGTACGCCCGGACGCCCAACTCGACTGTTCGATCACCGCGGAGCCATCGCGGACCAGTCGGAGCACCGTCACCCATTCCGATTCAGAAACATCTTGATACTCACCCACGACTGATGGTGCTCCACTACCGCACGCTGCGGTGAGCAGGATTACACCAGCAAGAAGGAGGGTAGCCCGCGTGATCCGGGTATTTTGGGGCTCAGCGGACGATGTGACGGCCCGCAGACGCATCGTCATGTGTCACCTAACTCGCGGTCGGCAGAGCTTCACGGACCAATATGCGGCGAGTTTGGTCATGGCACCATGAAGGTTGCATGGGATCCGTCAGTGGGCGCGCTCCGAGACGATGAACATGCGTCCCGAGCGAGCGCCGTTGATGGCGCTCCAGGCAGACGTCAGCAGAAAATCGATGACACCGTCCCCGTTCACGTCCCCCATCCCCGTGGCATCGAAGCCGAACGTCTCCCCGGACACCTGCCCGGCGTAGGTCTGTGCCGTGCCGAGGCAGGTCGGCGGCCCTGTAGATACAGGAGGCTGGATCGGTAGATCCGGCACGGCGGTCATTTGATGATGCGCGTTTCCGGCTTGAACGCCCCCCACGCAAACCAGAAGTGGTTGCCGTGAACGATGGGGGTGAGCTGCCGGCCCGCAAGGGGGCCCTCAATGGCACGCCCGAGGATGTCCCACGTCGATCCCGTCTCCCGATCGGTGAATCGCCCGTCCCCGTCCGGCGTGAACCGCAAGGTGCGCCCGTCGAGGCGCCGGTCGAACACGCCGCTGGAGCCCACGTCCCGTCCTTTGGCGATGTCCGTGTTGTCCACGGCGCTGGCCGTCCCGGGGGCCCAGAACGCAACCACCGGTGTGTCGCCGATGTCCTCGGCGATGACGCGCTTCTCGCTGAGAGCGGAAAACGCGAACGCCGCGCTCTCCTCGCCGATCTCCACGGCGGCCACTCGCTCCATGGCGGGCAGGCGTCCGTCGGGACGTCCGGAGAAGAACTGGGACCATGGACCCCGCCCCCGGTCGTAGAACGCGTAGGGGTTCCGGCCGTAGTCGCGCCGGTGTCCCGTGTCCCGGGACAACACCTCGCCGTCGGGATAGCTCTCCTTGAAGGTGCTCCAGCTCACGAGGGGCGACGGCACGAAGGTGAGTCGCTCCCCGGCGTACTCCCCGACGATGCCCTCCCCGATCGCCTGCTGCCACCACGTTTCCGTCTGACGATCGTACATGACGAGATCCGAGTGCCGCAGCCGTCCCGTGGTGCCGAAGTCCAGCAGCCGGCCGTCGAATCGTCTATCGAACGAGATGGCCGTGTTGCAGAGTGGGCAGTAGGTGATAGTCACGGGTGTTTGACCCACGACGTCGTTGACGATCTCGTGCTGAATGAGAATCTGGAGCGGATACGCCTTGGCGACGCCGTCCAGTGCCACGAGGACAACGGGCTCCCGGTCATCTATCCAGCGGTCCGCCGCCCGGACGCCCACGAACTTGGGACGGTCGATGGCGGGGATCCCGTCTTTGGGAGGCCCCCCGGAGACAATTTCATCGAGGGGTACAGTGTGCTTGTCAAAGTCGGTGGTGAACTCGCGCCGGTCGGCGCGGGACTGGCCAAGGGCCGGCACCGTGGTCGCCACCAGCAAGGCGGCTGTCAGGACGAAGTCTCGCATAGTGATTAGCTAACAGATCCGCCCCCCGACGGGTTCCGGCCCTGCTCGGCCCTAGACCAGCACCCACAAGATGATGATGCACTGGAACAGTCCTGTGGCAATCATCTCCAGCGCCGAGCCGCGCCGTCTGCTGCATGCGTTTGTTAGGCGTCCGTCTCCAGTTTCTTACAGAGATACATATGAACACTTCCGAACCCACCGATCTCTGTATCCTCGTACGCGAAACCGCTAGCCGACAACAGACTGTCCAAATCTCGGATGATGTCACCTAGCCGCTGCCAGAAGCGTGTGAGGGCTACGCCCAGCCAATTCTGGTTCTTCGGGTAGTTTATGTCGATCAAGACGAGGCGTCCGCCCGGCCGCAGAACCCGCCACATTTCAGCCAGTGCGCGCGTGGCGTCGGGATAGCCCGATAGAGCCATCGTATTTACGACGGTGTTGAAATACGCATCATCATACGGCAGGTATGCGACATCGCCTTGCCTGAGATCAGCAGATAACCCTCGTCTCGCAAGGTTGGATCGAGCGACGGCGACCATCCGCCTGTTATAATCCACGCCATGCGTCTCATGTCTGCCGGCGTAGCGCGTGAGGAGATACCCAGTGCCAAAAGACACCTCCAAAACACGGCTGCCCTCAATGTGTGGTAGGGCCCGCTGGAGCCACGTCTTCCAGCCAGGTAGGAGCTTCACTAACGCGTCGTAGATCAGTGCGTACTTGGTGTATGCCCTATCGAAGCGATCCCGGAACAGATTAGGGTCGTCCGGATCCACGGAGTATTGCACCTTAGTCGCCAACGGACCACGTCTTTCGCGTTCCGGTCGCACTGTCCGGAGTGGGGCTAACGGCAGCCTTCGGGCGCGCTGTGAAGCGTCGCCTGCAAGGCCTTGTTGGGAGTCTTATGGTGTCCACGTTGTCAAGTCCGCAGCCATGGAGTGGCGGACCGGTATACCATAATGCTCCTGCGTTCCTTCATCTTCTTCTGTGCGATATACAGTCAACCCCAGTTTTTCCCAGAAAGTGCGGCACGATTTCTGTTCACTCCGGAAACCGTCTTCAACATCCGGGAGCACGAGGTGCACCTCAAACCGTGCCCACCCGTTATCCTGCGCCCATGCGAGCGATGTTCGGGCAAGCCGCGTGCCGATCTTCTTGCGGCTGAACTCGCCTCGAACATGAGTGATGCAATTGTGTACAAGCGCCCGGGGTGAATCGTCGACATCTTCTCCCCAACCAAAAAACCTGACCCTGCGAGCGATGTCACCGGGGAAGAAGGTGTGGTAACCCACGATCTTTCTCTCAAGCCAGGCAACAAAACCGCAGCCACCGTGTTTTTCTATTGTCTCGCGATACAGCTCGACCAGCATGTCACGACACGCAGGTTCCTGATCGGCCTCCTTCTTGATTTCGTCGAGGGGGCGAGCGACGGATTCTTCGCGAGATATCCCGAGCGCGGTAGCAGTGTAGAACCAGCACAGACTGCTGCAGCCTGCTTGAGGTGTCAGCTTTGCAGAATCGATGGGTTTGCCGCCACCGAGACAGCGATCTGGCAACCATTCATCCATCGCGATCGGCCGAATATCAAGGTCGAGGTCACTCATAATTCAGACTCGAACGGCTCTGCGCATCAGCTGCGGCGTGCTCCCTCCCCAGCTCTTAGATGCGGATCGTATGACAAACGTTACCAAGCTCATGACTGCAACGACTTTCCTTTTGGAACCGAGGCGCGCCGTCTGCTGCATGCGCTTGTTGGCTGGCAACCGCGCCTTACGCCACATCCGCTGAAAAGCGAAGTAAATCGATGTTTTCGAACACCGGCGCTGGCACAGCTTCGTCATGCGCCAGCTGATCGAGCTTTCGCATCCCCTCCTCGAATTCCGCATCGGAGATCATCGTCAGCGGGCTCATGGCTCGTTGCCGAATGCGCTCCGCGTAGGCGTTGAGACTATGATTCATTCGCTGTTTCAACGTCTGGCGGCTGGTGAGGCCGAGTCCCCAACGAGCGAAGGACTCCACAACTTCGGACGTGCTGGGCAGGAGGCTGCGCTCAAGGTCAGGAAGGGACGGAAAGAACCGATGGTAGGGTGGATCGAGACTCTCCGAGAAGCAAGCGCGGACTAGTAAGACTCCAGCTGGACACAAGATGCGCCGGACCTCCGCCGCGGCGGCATCAAGATTCCCGATGTGATGTAAGACCATCGACGCGAATACGAGGTCGACAGAATCATCAGCGAAAGGGAGGCGCTCGGCCTTCGCTAGAACTCGACGCACCGATCCGCTTACGTCTCGCAGCATCTTTCGGGATGGATCCACAGCTATGACGATTGCCTTAAGACTGGTAGCCAAGTGCGAAGAAAAACGCCCGGTCCCTGCACCCAGGTCGATTATTCGCCGCACTTCGTTTCCATCAACCAGCTTCACCACGGCATCCATCCACATACGCAAGACGTCCGGACCCAGACCGCGTCCCGTCGCGTAGCGTTCGTACAGCCCGTCATCGTAGTCGATGTATTTCATGCCGGCGAATTGAGTTGCCATCTAACGGCTTTGCCCATCAGCTGCATGGGCTTGTTAGGTAGCGCCTTTGACAGACGCCGCAAGCGCGACCTTCACGCGGGGCGGTCGGTGCGGCGATGGCCCTCACCTGGCAGTTGATTCGCCTTTGAACTCGACCAAGATCGAGTGGAGCGGAGTCCCACCAGTGTTCTCCAGGGAGTGCGTCCACCAGTACAGGCTGTCCGCCAGGAAAGCACCGGTTGGGATTGTCGCCTCCCAGGTAGAGTCGTTGGCCTCGGTGATCATCACGGTGGCACCCTCAACGAAGTAGGCCACCATAGGTGCATGCGTGTGCTCTGGCTCGCTGTCGCCAACCTCGAGGACATGGTCCACGATGCGCACGGCGTCATTCTCGAACAGCACCGTGTAGTAGGGTTCTGGAAGCGCAGGTAGGGTGGCGACCGCGCCCGGCTGAGCCTGTGGCTCGGGGTCAGAGTCCGACCCTCTGGAGAAGAACGACGAGCCTGCCGCTCCCAACAAGACGCCGATAATCATAGCGATGGCGGACTGCTTCATACTCGGACCTCCCCAGTTCTAGCGTGACGGCCTGACACGGCTTCCCTCCGCGTCACTTATACACGGTCATAGGCCACGTGGCGCTACCTAACGGCTTTGCGCATCAGCTGCGGCGTGCTACCACCCCAGTTTCTAGATGCGGATCGCTTGACGAACCTCTTAATGCTCACAACTCAACGACCTTCCTCAGAGACCGAGCCGCGCCGTCTACTGCATGCGCTTGTTAGGCATCCGGCGGGTACGGTCCGGACACATGGTTTACACTTTCGTCCAGGGACATGGTTGACACTTTCTCGAAACTAGGGGTCCACCTGGAGGTGCCCCGATGCCCTGGAGAACGTCGTCAGCCAT
>JBDHHA010000025.1:0-49366 GCA_039589615.1 Gemmatimonadota bacterium | reverse complement strand
AGACTGTCGCCCGATAGCCGGTAGTCACCGGCAATGACAATGCCGGCCCCTGTCGCCTCGGCGAGCGCGCGTATCGGGTTGGTGGTCTCGGACGCGTTCCCATCGAATCGCGCTGCCTGCGTCGGCACCACGCTCAGCCCGGCTTCCTGAAGGCCGATTGCGATCAAGTCCGCCGCCGCCCGTCCGTGTGCGTCAAGTGTGGAATCGCCGGTCAGGTTCGCGAACGGAGCCACAACCACTCGGCTGGCATCCAGAGCAGTCCCCCGCTCGGCAAACACGACCCAGATCATGGCGGCGAACACCGCGAGCACCGATGCTACCCAGGCGAACGTCGATCGCCTCCGCGTTGAGCCGTAACCGTCGGGTGGTCCACGTCGGGGCCCTTGATTCGAGCTTGGCTCTTCACGGGCCAATTGCGATGGCGGCTCGCGAGAGCGCACGGCCTCGATTAACGCCTTGGTCTCCGCGGCCGGCTCGATTTCGTAGTCGTCGGCCAACCGACCGGCGAATTTCTGGTAGAAACCCACGGCCGCAGCCCGATCACCCGCATCCGCCATGGCCTCGATGAAACGCCGCACCTCGCTCTCGTCTGTCGGAACCAGCGCCAAGGCCCTCTGGGCCGTGCGCTCCGCATCCACCGCCACCGACCGACGTTCGTCCAGGTGTCGGTGTGCCAAAGCCCAGGCCGCGCCGGCGGCAAGCTCCTTGAGGCGGGTGCGCTCGTCTTCCATCCAGCGTTCGAACCGCGGCGATTCGGAGAGGTGAAATCCTGTCAGGAAATCACCGCGATACAGTTCGAGGGCTTTGACCACGTCTCCACTCTCAACTGCGTCCGCAAATGCCGCAGCGTCACAGCTGACGAGCGCAGCATTCAGAGCGACCTCCTCATCGCCTCGCACCTCGACAATGTTCTCACCCAACTCCTGCCTGAGCCCATATAGCACCTGCCGAAGCGCATGCCGGGCATGCGGCTGATCCAGCTCTGGCCACAACAGGGCAGCCAGGGTGTCGCGCCGGTGGAACCCCTTCGGAGAGGCTGTGGCGAGGAACGTGAGCAGTGCCGTCCATTTGGGACGGGTAAGCGGCGGCGTCACCGATTTGCCGTCGGACCTTTTGAGATCCAACGAACCAAGTACGCGGAACTCGATCATGCCATTTTGGTCCCTCATGGCCTCGTCAACCGCAAATGACGCCACAGGGACGGCGGGAGGACGCTCGAAACCTAGGGTTTCAAGCTACCGGCGGCGGTAGGGCGCTGCAACCTGACCGTCAACTGATCGAAACCGGGATTCCGGCCGTTAGCGGACGGAGTACCAGTGTGGAGGTATCATGAAGAACGATTGTCGTGGGCCGAGCCTTGTGGGACCCGAGCATCCTCTCGATAGCCGCGGGTGGTGTTGGCGTCGCTCTAGTCGGAGCCGCAGCGGGCTTGGTGCTGGGTTGGGCGCAATGGATCGTGCTGCGGGGCTGTGTGCCCGCGATCGGCGCTCGGAGCTGGATCGCTGCCACGACAATCGGCGGCATGCTGTCATGGTTGGTGACCATGGCTCCGTTCACGGTGATGGGTCTCATGACTTCCGGCACCGGCTCACCACCCGACCCCGGTACGGCGGCCATTCTCTCCATCGGACTGACCGTGGGAGCAGTTTCGGGAGTCGCGTTGAGCACGCCGCAGTTCTTCGTGCTGCGCTCGAGTGTGAAGAGCGCCGGATGGTGGCTTGGCGCGAATGCACTCGCGTGGATGATCGTCACGCCGCTGTATCTCGCTGTTGTCGACTCGATGACCGGTACGACCTCACTTCCCGTGGCGCTGCTGAGCACGCTCGGAGCGTCCGGAATCACCGGGGCGTTGGCCGGGTGCATCAATGGTGGGTTCCTCGTGTGGCTCTTGGCTTCACGCAATTCCTTCGTGGAGTAGGGTCTTCATATGCGTGGTGCGATGCGAAGAGTCGGTTTCATCGCCGTCGTCGTCGTCCTCCTCCTCACCGGGGTGATGGGCATTCGGGGTGTGGTGGACGACATTCCCAAGGTGGATACGCTGGGCAAGGCGATCTACACGATCCTTCTTGCGGCGGCCGGGTGCCTGGGATTCGGGGCTGGAGCGGCTGTGCTTGCCAGAACGCCCTGGGCCAAGGTTCTTATCCTGGGATGGGCCGCCACCGTGCTGGCGGCCGTCCTCATTTCCGCGTTCGTGTGGCCATGGCCAGGCATCGTCCCCGCGCTGTGGGCGATCTCCTTCTGGCTCCTTGTCACCAGCCTCACCTTTCTCGGGTGGAAGGCCACCGCGAGATCCCAGGCGCAATAAGCACGGCCCGGAGTGTCCCGAGGCCGCATGCTTGAACGAGCCCCGGGCACTCCCTGACGCGTATTGTCAACTCAATCCAGGGCGACGTGACTTTGGGCAGTCGTCGTCCGAGGTTGGGGTGTGTGAATCAGGCGCTCGTGACTTCGAGCCACACTTGAAAGGACCGACCGTGCAACAGCCGGTAGTGCGCTGCTCGCAGTAGATGCCGTCCTACCGGCCGCCGCGGCTCGTCTCCGAGCCCCAGGAAGCAAATGTGACGCGGGACACGACGCGGCTGACGGCAGCTCATAATTTGTATCGGACAGGAGATTTGCAGGTTGGCCCGCACGTTGGTCGGCGCCCCACCTGCCACCGGTTGCACGGGGGTTCGTATGAGCGACACAGAAAGCTGGCTTGGCCGACATGGTCCGTACATCTTGCTACTCGTTTTTTTGTACTACTGCCTGCAGATAGCGATGGCGATATTTGGCGACTGGTTCGACTTGTACGAGATGTTGCCCATTATGGCAAATGCAATCATCGTGCTGATGGTGGCTGCTTTTGTGGGAGTCGTGGTCAGGGTTGTCGTCCAGGTTGTCCGCCGGGCATCATGGACCAGAGTCCTGCGCACTATACTCGGGCAGCCTAGCTGGTGGAGAACGTGGTATCCGCGCGCCCTGCGTGATCCGTCCAGCGTGTGGGACAGACTGCCACCCACGCTCAAGGTGCTGCGGACGGTCTTCTGGCTGGAATTGTTGCTGTTGCCGGCTGGTTTCCTGCTCGCCATCTTCGTACTTCCCACCTTCGAGGTCGTGTTCGCGTCCCTCGGAATGGCGTTTCCTTTGATGATGCGCACGGTCACATTCGCGGTTACGATAGGCGGTTACGTCCTCCCCTTGTTCGCGGTGGCTGCCGTAGTGCAAGGCCGGCGTTGGCGGGCCACGTACGGCTTGCCCCGCATGGTCGCTTTCAGCGCGTTGTTTTCCGTCAGTCAAGACTTCTGGCGGGATACCGAAGCACGACTGTTGCTCAGACACTGAATCCGGCGCATCTAGTTTGGCCAATAATGATTCGGGCGAAGTCCCTTGCGGGTCGACCCGCAAGGGCCGGATCGCCGGAACGTAGCGCGCGCCAAGCCCCACGCCGGCGAGCAGCACTCCACGATAGCGACCCCATCGGGTCGTGTCCCTCGACCCCGAACAACAACTACGCGTAAGCCGTCGGCGCCGAGCGCCATGCGGATGCCGAACTCCGGGTTTCGCTATGGGACGTCCTCCGTACCGTCCGATGAGTGAGCGGGATCTGAGAACCCCTTGGGGCTGGTGGTGTATTCCCTTATGGAAACTGCAATCCCGTCACCGCCCAGTCTTCTTTTTGCACGACAACTTGGCTCGATCCACCATGGGAATGAGCACATGAAATCGAAGCTCCTTGCCGTCTGCATTGTTCTGCTTGGTTGTACACATGCTGCGGAGGCACAGCGCGTCAGAGAGGTTTCGAGACCGGGTGAATCTCTCGAGACGTCTTCGCGCTACTTGAGTCTGATGGATGAGCTGGACGCCCTCAGAGATCGAAACGGCGGCGAGGCGATTCGGCTTCTCGAAGAGGCCTACCCAGCACTTCGGAATCCCATCGAACAGTTCGACCTGATCTTCCGGGAGCTGTTACCTCGGTACGCAGCAAACGGGCGGTTCGAAGAATGCCTGGGGATACTGAGGGCTGGACAGGATCAAGGCCTGTTTTTTCCGATTGGGCTCGGCGATCAACTGCGTCCCGAATTCATCGATGAACTCACAAACTTGGATGGATTTGGCGACTTCTTCCAAGAGAATGAACGTCGTGTGACGAGCGCTCGGGAATCAGCGGCCACGGAGTATTACGTTCAGCTCCCCGCCAATTACTCCTCCGGGAACACCTATCCGCTCCTCCTTATCCTTCATGGATCGTGGGGGCATATCCCCAGCCTCGTTGAAGAGTGGCAATCGCCTGTTCTTCATTCTGACTACATCGTCGCCTATGTGCAGGGCATCCGGATGCGAGGCCCGTACACCCGCAGCTTCGCGGGAAGAGATCTTTCGAATATCGTGGAGGCCTTTCGAGAGATTACGGAAAAATATCCCGTGGACATGTCGCGGATCATCATCGGTGGGCAGTCGGCCGGCGGGAGTCGGGCGGAGTCTCTCGCTTTCGAGGAATTGATACCCGCACGCGGCCTCATTCTAGCGTTCCCCGGCATGTCCGAATTTTCGGATGAAGCCGTTCAGAGAGCGGCCGAACGTGGGATGCGAGTTTCCATTCTGGCCGGCGAGAACGACCGGGGAATCCAGCGGCAGAAGGCGATGGCAGTGCGTTTCGATCAGCACGGACTGCCCAATCGTTTCATAGTCTCCTCCGAGACGGGACACTGGTTCCCGAAAGATTTTCCCAGGCAGCTGGACCTGTCGCTGGAGTACATCTTTCGGGAATACGAATAACGCTGTGTGGGAAGTTGAGGGTTGGAATTGAAGAACTCGAGAGGTTCTCGGGCATTACGATAGCGAGTCTACTTGGGAGATTACCATGGACGTGAAGAAGCGATGGTTGGTGCTGTTCACGACGGTGCTCTGCGTCAGCGCTTTCGCACTGCGCACGCAGGCTGATGAGACCGAGGCGATACGTCAGGCATTGCAGTATTACCTCGACGGACACGCCACGGGCGATCCAGAGGTCATGGCAAATGCCTTTCACCCCACTGCCCGGCTGCAGTTCATACGCAACGGTGAGGTCTCAATTCGCTCCTTGGAGAGCTATCTGGGCGGTATGGCGGGAGAGCCGGCGTCTGACGAGACGGCCCGCGAGCGCCGGATCGTGATGGTGGACTACGCGGGTACCGTCGCGGTAGCCAAGATCGAGCTCGATTATCCGGGGGCGCTGTTTACCGACTATATGCAGCTTCTCAAGATCGATGGTGGGTGGAAGATCGTGAACAAGATCTTCCACGCGGACAGGAGCTAATTGAAGCCCGCCGGTCCCATCGGCGGCAGGAACCCCTTTGTTCTTCCGACGCTCCTCTGGTGCGGACCTCTGCCCGGGATCCTCCTCCTTGGGGGATGCTCTCCGCGTGCGTGCGTCCTTGGGCCTCGAGGTCCTGCATCGAGGTTTTCTCCAGGGCTTTCTTGGGCGCCACGAGCCCCAAGAGCAGGGTGCAAAGCAGGCTCAGGTCGCCAGCCGATACCTCTCCAACCAGAACAAGTCGAATTCGTCCTTCCTCACCACGTACACGACCTCTCCTGCAAATCCCACCACGCGGCGTTCCGGAGGGAAGATCACCTGTTCCGTGCGATTGCCGTCAGCGTCGAACACGTCGTACACCACGTCGCCACCCGCCGGGACTGAGCGCTGCACCCAGGCCTTACCGCTTGGAGATACGCGCAGGCCGTTGGCGATGAACGGGGGTTTCGCGTCAGGCCATTCGAACTCCTCGGGACCCCAGCGGTCGTCCGAGCCCGTTCCGCCGCGGGCGAAACTCGTGGTGCGCACGTTGCTGACGATGCGCACCTGCAGACTCATGGACATGGCGTAGAAGTCGTTGATCCACTCGTCTTGATCGGCGCGGCGTACCGGCACGCCGGTGTACGGCACATCGGGTCCCGGGTTCGAGCCCTCGTCGTCGATCCACTCGACGTAGTAGCCATCGGTGCGGGCCGCGGCCACCCGGCCGGTTGGGCTCACGTGCCAGGCGTCTACCGGGGACAGAGCGTACTCCGCTACCTCTACCTGCCGTCCGGCACCGGTACCGCTGGTTAGTGCCTCACGTCTGCGAAGGAGTATCATCCCCAGCGTGTCGATGGTGTTGGTCGTGCGGTCGAACCGCATGATCGGCGCCGAATCGGGGAACTCCACCAACCCGGGTCCGCCCATCTTGATGCCCATACCCTGGAAATAGACGCGGCCGCGTCGATCCGTTCCACGCGGCAGGATGAAGATCATCTCGCCTCGCTGCGGGTCACCGAACGCCAGCGGCAAGGTGGAGCCATGCTCGAGGTCGGGGCCCAAAACGCTCAACCGGCCGTTGCCGAGGTCGACGAGTAGCGTCGAGTCGCCCGGGAGAGGAAAAACCGCGTCGGGTTGGTCGTATTCACCGGGGCCCGCGCCCCGCCGCCCGATCGTGTCGGCGGTTCCCGCGTCCATATCGATCGCCACCAACACTTGTCCCAACGGATCGGCCACCAGTATTCGCCCATCGGGCAGCGGTCGCACGGCTTGAACCATCCCCAATGCCTCGGGGTACGCCGCGTCGGGCTCGGACAGATGGCGCTGGGGGACTGCGCTTTCGTCGGCGGCGCAGGCGACGGCTGCGGTGAGACAGACGACGAACTTCGCGGGGGACAGGTCCATGGGTGAATGAGAGCGTGAGGTCAACGGTGCGGCGTTGTCGCCATCCGACTTAGCAATCAGGAGAATATCCCGGCAATGATCTCGGCGAGGATCTCAAACACACCGCTCGCCGCCTCGCTGACGCCCTCAACCGCCCCACCCGCAACTTCGGCGACACCCTCGAGACCGCCGCCGGCCACGTCCGCCACACCGCCGGCAACGCTCGCCGCGCCGTGGGCCAAGCCATGGGCCGAGATGAACACCAAATCCGGCGCCCACAGCACGGCGTCGAGGAGGAAGTAATCGGCCACACCGACGCTTCCGTCGTTGTGTGTCACGGTTGGGACGTTGCGCCGGATTTCCATGTTCCAGATTTCGGCAAGCTCGTGGTTGTCAAACCACACGCCGCGGCACGACCGGCACACGTCCAACGTCATTCCATCACGTTCCAACCGCTCAAGAGACTTCTCGCATGTGGGGCATGATAAGATGTTTTTCCAGCCGCACGCCGGACACGTGGGCGCATTGCGATCCATCGGAGCGTGACACGAATGACAGGGCATCCGGAACGCGCTTTCGCGAAGCTCCATCGTGCGTCCGATCCCCTTGGGATGCAATTTGCGCAGCAACGTCACCTCTCCAGCATCAAACCACACCCCACCGCAGCGGCGGCAGTAGTCGAGCACCAGATCGGCGTCCTTCACCGGCTTCAGCTTCTCCATCGTCACCCCGAGGCACGTCGGACACGGGAGGCGGACTTCGATCTCAGTCATCGAGCACTCCACGACTGGTGTGTTTCTCACCGAGCAGTCTGACGTCGGGGAACGAGTAAACCAGCAGTCCGCGATCGGTCACCTCCACCTCGCTGATGCCGCGCTCCGCCAACGAGCGCAGCATGCTCTCGGCCTCCGCCTGTCCCATAGCCAGTTCGCGCACCACTTCGACCACCGTGAGTCGACCTCCGTGTTCCCCCGCCATGCGGAGCAGCTCCGCTTCCTGCGTTTTACGTTTGAGTTCCTCGCGGCTACCGGCCAGCCGTTTTCTACCGCCGTAGTGGTGTGTGAGCAGCGTGGCGCCGGCCGCTCCCGGAATCCCTACGCCAATGAGAAACGCCAAGGCTCGGGTAACGCCTGAGCCTACGTCGGCGCTGAAGAAGCCAAGCAGCATAAAGAGACTGACACCGACCAATCCGTAGCCCAACAGCAACCGCAACGCGACATCCTCCGGCTTGCCTCAAAAGGGAAGGTGTCGCATAGCGGTGCCGAGGACAAGAAGAGTCGATCCGGCCTGGAGCCGGGGTGGGCCTAGGGAGGCGCGTTTACATTTCTTGAGCCGGCGTTGCAGCTCGAGGTGGCTACGCGATTGGAGGCGTTTTCATGACGGAACTGTTGCCCGTCCTCACACTCGTAGCCCTGCTGGCCGGGGTGCTTGTGGTGAGACACACTGTCGCCATGCCCGGGGCGTCGTACAGCGGCGTCCTCCCGGCCCTGACAGAGCGAGAGCGAGAGGTGCGTGATCGGGTAGAGCGCCACGTGTGGCGTTTGGGCGATGAGATCGGCGAGCGCAACCTCTGGCGACGGTCGGCCCTGGATGAAGCCGAACGCCACGTGACGGACATGCTTCAGGCGTGTGGGTACCACGTCGATCCCCACGAGTACGAGGCCAAGGGCGTCCCGGTCCGGAATCTCGTCGCCGAGATTCATGGAACGCAGCGGCCGGACGAGATCGTCCTGGTGGGCGCGCACTACGACTCGGTGCTGGGATGTCCCGGTGCCAACGACAACGCCACGGGCGTGGCTGCGCTGCTGGAGATTGCCCGGCTGCTCGCCGATCAACGGCCTGACCGGACCGTCCGGTTCGTGGCCTTCGTAAATGAGGAACCCCCGTTTTCCTTTTCCCGAGAGATGGGAAGCCGGGCGTATTCGCGCCGAGCGCGGCAGCGCAACGACAACATCGTGGCGATGCTCTCCCTCGAGACCATAGGGTGCTATTTCGACAAACCGGGAAGCCAGAAATATCCGTTCCCGCTCGGTTTCTTCTACCCCCGGACAGGAAACTTCATCGGGTTCGTCGGTAACATGTCCTCTCGCAGACTGGTGCACACGTGTGTGGCTGCGTTCCGTCGCACCACGGACTTCCCTTCGGAAGGAGCCGCCGCGCCGGGCTACCTGCCGGGGATCTTTTGGTCCGACCATTGGTCGTTCTGGCGTGAGGGCTACGAGGCACTGATGGTGACGGACACGGCACCGTTTCGCTATCCGTTCTATCACACGCCACAGGATACACCAGAAAAGGTCGACTATGATCGCACGGCCCGGGTCGTCGTAGGATTAGCTGCGGTCGTTAGAGATTTGGCTGCACTGTAAAGACCCGGGACGCCCCACTGAAAGCGGCACTCGGCGCGTGACGAAACAGGGACCTTGGTACTATCGTACAGTGTCCTGACACCGTCCCCCGGTTAAGGAGTGCGCCAGACATGGCCTTGATCGATTGTCCAGAGTGCGGCCGGGAGGTATCGAGCAGCGCCTCGGTGTGCCCGGATTGTGCCTACCAGTTGGGACCAGCTCCCGGCGGTCCCCGACCCGTGCGGTGAGTGAGCCTTCCGGTCCCAAATGGTGGAAGATCGCCATCCCGATCCTCGGGCGGATTTCCGTCGCTGCGATTCTCGCCGCCGGGGCCGTTGAGGAAGAATCCGTGGCGGGCCTGATCGGCAGCATCCTCATCGGTGCTTCCGCCATACCGGCTTGGTATCGCTGGAAGATCGAGCGGTTGCGATTAGGGTCGTCCGGTGCCGCACTGGCCGAAGGTGTGGAGGATCGGATGTCGGAGATGGAACATCGACATCGGGAACAGTTGGCTCAACTGGAACGGGGCCACGCCGGGCAGATCGCCGAACTCGAGGAGCGCATGGACTTCACCGAGCGGTTGCTCACCAAGCGGGAGGAGATCGGCCCGGGTTGATCCTCTTCGGCGACAAGTCGCCGGACTACTCGGGGCTTGGCAGGAGAACGAGGGGAATGACGGTGTGCCCGCCAGGGAATCCTTCTCCGTCCGACACGTCAGGTTCAAACACCCTCAGATGACCAACCTCCGCCGCGGAAACGGTGAATGCGGCGGAGAACGCGAACGCCGCCGCACCGGATACGCCACCCCCGGAGGTGTGTCCGGAGGCCAAGATGCGCCCATCGCGAGCGCGGAGTTCCCACACTACGTTCGACTCGAAGGTTCTCGAGCACCCGTGCACGCGAAGGGGACTCGACGCACGCATTCCCGCCGCCGGTGTGACTACTACTACAAATGACGATTGGGCCAGCACGGGATCAACGGGGTCGCAGGGGTCGCGAGGCGTTGACTCGGCGCAAGCGATGGAGGCCACCAGAAGCCCCGCGCCAACGAAGGATCTCTTGAGTCGCATCGCCCTCCTTTTCGGCCGGTTAATTGTCGTAGGCTTCGTACTCGAACTTCTGCCCACTCACCGTGGCCTCGTACATCAAGCCACCCTTGGCCATGGTGACAACTGCCACGCCGCCGTTGTAGGCCATGTCCGCCGAGACTCCCGCCGTCAGCGCCACGGCGGATACCTGCGCTCCGAACTCGTAGTTTTCTCGGGTGAAGTCGGCCCACGCCGTCTGGTCCTTGAAGAAGATCACCTCCACGAACGACTGTCCGCCGACCTGGAGCCCGATGCTCACGGCCGACAGTCGCGTCTTCCCCACGGGGGCGCCTCCGACGTAGGCAATGCCGTTCCCCCGGGCGCCGCCGATCCCGAAGCCCGCCTTGCCGACATTGGGGAATACGGCGTAGGCGTGGGAAGTGTTAAACCACTCCTCCATGCCGGGGTCCCGTTCCGTCATGACCGCCACGACTTCGCGGATCTCTTCGAGGTCCTCTTCTTTCTGCGCCGCCGCTGGTGCGGCCACGCTTGATCCCAGCACCATTGTGAATGCCGCAATCACCAACGCTTTCATGTTTCCTCCTCTGTAATGATCTCCTCTTGATCTATCACCAGACGGTGCAGTATGGAGATTTCCGAGGCGGCCTCCCCTACCACGGCCTCTTGAGCACCGTCTGTATTGGCAGGCGCACTTGCGGCTGGCGCCTGAACGCGCCCGGTTGTGACATGTAGTGCAGCGCCTGAAGCCCGAGCTTGATCGGTGTGCAGGACGGAGGCTCTCGCGGCTCGCAGCGAATTTATGGGTGGGGTTGGAGGGGCGATATTGGACCTTGGTCCTATCTTGATGGCCATTGTCCTAGGGCCAAATGGCCGCATGGGACCAAAGTCCAATATCGTCGTCCGCGCCCCGCGCATACACTCCGGAGTGATAGGGCCCACTCTGGTAAGCGGTACGTCTTGACCGGGAGATGACTGTGATCGGTAACCGACTCCGCTCCAGCGCTCTGGCGCTCTCCGTCCTGCTCCTTTCATCACCGGACGCATTCGCCCAGGACGCGCATTACTGGACGCTGCAATACGGCCCGCGATCCTCGCTCCTCGGCGGAGCGGTGATCGGTAGCGTGGACGACATTAGTGCTACCTACTACAATCCCGGCGCCCTGGCGCTCGCCGAGGAGTTGAGCTTCGCCATCTCCGCCAGCGTGTTCGAGCGTTGGGGCGTGGCCCTCGAGGACGGCGGCGGCAACGGGGTCGATCTCGGAACGTCACAGTCAGGACTGCGTCCCTCGCTCGTCGCCGGAACGCTGTCGCGCAAGTTGTTTGGGAGCGGCGTCCTCGCGTACTCCCTCCTCACGCGGGTCAAGGGCACGCAGGACTTCCAAGGCTTCGCGGTCGAGTCGGGATCCGAGATTCCGCCGTCCCGCCAACTACAAGATCTGGCCGGCCTCGTGCAGTTCGAGGGGGAGTTCAGCGACATCTGGGCCGGGCTCACGTATGCGCAGCCGCTCGGGTCTCACGTCGGACTCGGCGTCACCTGGTATGGCGCGATCCGCAGCCAACGGCGACGGGGCGAAACCCTCTCACAGACCATCGCGATGGACGGCACGGGCCTCACGAGCCTGGACATTCGGGGCGGGAAGTACTCCACCACCCGAACGTTGTTCAAGCTCGGCGCCTTTGCCGCCGCGGGACCCTTCACCGGCGGACTCACCGTGACGACGCCGAGCATTCACATCTCCGGCAGCGGTCAGCTCGGACTCAATAAGAGTACCGTGGGGCAGGACACGGTGGCGCTGGCGGCCAGCATTCAGACGAACCTTCCGGCGGAGTTCAAATCACCCCTGTCGGTGGGTGCGGGGGGCGCGTTGCGGATCGGCGGAACGCGACTCCATGCCAGCGCCGAATGGTATGACGCCATCGCGCCGTACGTCGTGATCCAGGGCGAGGAGTTCGTGGCACAAGAGCCGGCGGAGGTCATGGGGGTTGATGCGGTTCAAGCGTTGGGGGAAGTCTTCAATTGGGGTGCTGGCCTCGAGCACGCCCTCTCGCCCAATGTCAGCGGGTACCTATCCTTCTCGATGGACAACAGCGGATTGACCGAGGACGTCGTCCGGGCGGGTCTGTCCGAGCTTCCCATAGATATCAACTCGATCTCGGCCGGCACGGATTTCGGGGTCGGCTCCGCCCGCTTCACGTTGGGCCTGGGCTACGCCTGGGGACAGAAGGTGGACCAGAGACTCACCGACATCCTTCAGGAAGAGGATGCAGACTTTGAGGCCACCTTCGTCTACCGCAGCATGCGCGTGATCTTCGGGTTCGAGATCGGTATCGACTAGGGAGCCAAGCTCAGACCGGCCCTCCGAGTGCGATATCGGTGCCTCTGCGAGGAGGGAGCGCTCTTGCTCTCCCTCAGTGGACCGTGGATATTCTCCGTGACTATCCCCGATTCCGAGCCCATGGTGTATCCCCATTCTCCTGTCACCAGGCATGCCGGCTAGATGACGCGACCGTCGCTCGCGGGCCATCAACCCAGCGTCGATGCCCAGCTTGCTCAGCTCGGGCATTTCTACGGAGATGCCCCCATCGGTATTTGCCTGCTGGACACCGAATTCCGGTATCTCCGCGTGAACAAGACGCTGGCGGAGATCAACGGTGTGCCGGTGGACGATCACATCGGCCGGACGGTGGCGGAGGTCATTCCCGATGTCGCACCGACGTTCGATCCGTATTTGCGTCGCGCCATGGAAACCGGGGAGCCCATCGAGAATCTTGTGGTTCGCGTTGCACCCGATGGCGAACACGGTGCCACGCGGGACTGGTCAACCAACCTTTACCCCATCACGTCCGACGATGGTACCGTCACGTGCATGAGCGTCATTGTGCGCGAGGTCACCGCCCTCGACCGCATCCAGCGAGCGGCGGAGGAGAGTGAAGGCCGATACCGCGACCTGGTGGAGAACAGTCTGGGGCTGATTTGCACCCACACCTTGGATGGCACCTTGCTTTCCGTGAACGGCGCAGCCGCCGGAACGCTGAGCTACGAGCCGAGCGAGCTGGTGGGGCGGAACCTGGCGGACGTGCTGGAAGCCGAAGCGCGTCCCCTGCTAAAGGAGTATCTGCAGCACATCCGTCGGGAGGGGATCGCCACCGGAATCATGCGCACCCTCACAAAGACCGGCGCCGCGCGGTACTGGAGTTACCGTAACATCCTGCGCCAATCGCCCGGGCAAGAGCCTTACGTTGTCGGCCACGCCATGGACGTGACCGAGCAGCGGCGCACCGAGATCGAGTTGCGCGAGGCCAAGGAGCAGCTGGAGCAGCGGGTTGCCGACCGGACGGCGGACCTCACGGCGGCGGTGGGGCACTTTCGCCGGATCGTGGATCGCGCCCCGGATGCCATGCTGCTGGTGGAGCCTGAAGGCATCATCAGTCTCGTCAATCAACGGGCCGAAGAGTACTTCGGCTATGACCAGAGCGAGCTTCTCGGGAGCCAGATCGAGATGCTCGTGCCAAAGCAGCACCGGCAGAGGCACGTCCAGCATCGTCGCGCCTACGAAGGTCAGCCGAAAGTCCTGTGCAACAGGGACCCCGAGCTGCGCGCCGTGCGCAAGGACGGCACCGAGTTTCCGGTCGAGATCAACCTCGTCCCACTCGATGAGACGGAAGATTCCCCAACCATGTGTACCGTCCGCGACCTCACCGCCGTTCGTCGATGGGAGGCCGCGGTTGTGGAAAGCGAACAGCAGATGCGGCTCATGGCCGACTCGCTGCCGGCGTTCGTGGCCTACGTGGACAGGGATCAGCGGTACCGATTCGTCAACCGGGTCTACGAGGAGTGGCATGGGGTGAGCGGACGTGAGATCGTAGGCCGCCGAGTCGAGGAGCTCGTCGACGCGGACCTCTTTGCGGCGATCGAGCCACAAATAGGGCAGGCGCTCGCCGGCCGCGCCGTCAACTTCCGAGGCGAAGGCTCTTATCCGGATGGTCTACAGCGCCACATCGATGCCACGTTCGTTCCGCGCCTCGATGCGGCCGGGGAGGTGATCGGATTCTTCAGTTTGGTACGAGACATCACGTCCCAGGTACGGGCCGAGGAAGACGCGCGGCGGAGTTGGGAGGAGATGATTCACGTCTCGCGTGCATCCACCATGGGTGAGCTGGCGGCGTCACTGGCCCACGAGCTAAACCAACCACTGGCCGCCATTCTGTCCAACTCGCAGGCGGCGTCGCGTCTATTGAGTCAGAAGACGCCGGATGCCGATGAGGCGCGGGAGGCGTTGGGAGACATCGCCGCCGACGCCCGGCGCGCCGGCGACGTCATCCGTCGCATCCGCAAGCTCCTCCACAAGGGGGAGCTGGAACGGTCCGCGGTGGACGTCAACCAGGTTGTCGAAGACGTCAACTGTCTGCTCCACAGCGACACCATCGTCAGGGACATCACAGTGACGTTGGATTTGGCGGAGGATCTTCCTCCGGTGTCGGGAGACACGACGCAGCTTCAGCAGGTCACGTTGAACCTGATGATGAACGCCTGCCAGGCGATGAGTGGACAAGAGGCGAACCACCGCACACTCGTTGTCCGGACTGCGTCGCAAGACGGGAGTGGGGTCGAAGTCGCCGTGGAGGACAACGGACCCGGGGTGGATCCCGAGCTTGGGGACACGATCTTCGATCCGTTCGTGACAGGCCGCCCGGAAGGACTGGGATTGGGGCTGTCGATCTGCCGGTCGATCATCGAAGCGCACGGCGGGCGACTGGAGGCGAGCACCAACCCCGAGCGTGGCAGCACGTTCCGCTTCGTCGTGCCCGTGGCCGGGGATTGAGCGACTAACCAGCCAATCTCAGAATCCGATCACCAACCCCAGCGACGTCGCCGGTCGCCAGATTGTCACATCCGTCAGCTGCAGCGGTCCCTCGAGGCCGGTCACTTCACTCATGCCCAGACTGTGCATGAAGAGCGTGAACTCCGCCTCGAGTCCGATATCGATTCCTCTGGGAATGGGTGCGGCACTCCGGATGGGGAGCCACTCCAGGCCCAGGCCCACGTGCCACGTGTTGGGGAAGATGTTCTTGAGGCCTTTGAGCTGCGGCTGGCGCACCCAGGGTGACTCGGAAGTCTCCAGCGGCTCGCCGTTGGCTTCCGTTTCCTCGAGACGGTACCAGCTGAGACCGTATCCCACCTTGATGAACGGCTGGAACCCTCCGGTGCCCAGGTTGTACCGGAAGCTGCCCATGTACTCCCACATGTCGAGCTTGGAGTTGACGACGATGGATCCGGTGCCGCCGCTCGCCGATGGGCTCAGTATCGTCAGGGCAACATCCGAGCGCGAATGTCGTAGCCGGTTGACGGTCACCAGTTTCTTTCCCAGGAAGAGGGATACCGTGTAGATGGGTGATGCGACGGTCTCTGCGTCCGTCCCTCCCAGTGACAGCGAGTCGGTCTCCGTGCTGAGGCCGGCGTCGGCCAGGGCTTGGCGAAGATCGTCTACCTGGAAATCGTTGAAGTGGAGGAACGCGAAATCGCCGTCCATCGAGATGGCAGTTTCGCCGATTCCCAGTCCCAGGAATCGGAACGGGATGTCCTCAGCCGCGTAGAACAGGGGCTTGTTCCTGCCCGAGATCGCCCGCACCGGCGCGCCGAGGACGCGCCACGTCATGTCGAACGGAGGCAGCACGACGAACGGCGCGACGAAAAAATTCAAGAATCCCAGCCCGTTCGTGAAACTGTCTTCGATCCCCAGTGGGAAGACGGAGACGAAGCGGTGCGGCTCGTACAGACCGAACCCGGCATTCTCGCCCGTGCGGTTCCACCCCTTGTTGTAGTTCGAGCCTGGAGGAGCGAGGTTTCCCGTCTCCGCGTGCGACACCACGCCTGCGAACGGCGATACCGAGGCCGGATACCCCCACCTGATCGGCAACAGCATCCAGCTCCACTCCGCCCGCACATCTGGGTTGGTCTGCGCGAGATCGATCACGCGCTCCCAATCGGGCACCAGCTCGATACGCTCCGGCAGGTCGAACCGCTCGACCTCTTCGGGGAGCCCGCGGGTCGTGTCCCTGAAGTACTCGCGATGGCTGAAGTAGTTGCCGATGTGCTCGGACGCCCCACCGGGTCCCACGCCCTTGTAGGTGCCGGCCATGGGGAACGTGCCGTGGGAGTCGCGGTTCGAGCCGCCGGGGGCGGCCAGAAGCTGGTCGGGGCCCTTGTTGTCGGCCCCGATGTAGACGATGGGGTTCGTGTTGACCACCGATTCGTCCTGGTCTCGGTAGGCCAGCTGGCGAATACGCCGGGCCATCCACCGCTCGCCCTGGCGGTGCTCGGCCATCCCGTTCACTTGGGCTTCCCACTGGGGCCGTGGCAAGTACACGTTGGGCGACGCGTAGTCCAGCACCATGACCTTGGAATGGAAGTAGGAATCCAACCGCTTGATTACCAACGGATCGTTGGCGTTGTGGGGCGCCCGGAGCATTGCCTGGATGTCCTCGGCGGAAAGTAGGCTCGTCACCTTGCTCCTGGGTGAGATCATCACGTTGATGTGTTCCCAATCGCCCTCGTGGTTGTTGCCCCCGTCGTTGGTGGGATAGAAGAACCAGTACTGCAGCACGAACTCGTAGCCCACCGTCCCGCCGAGATTCGAGCGCACCTCCCGAATGAAGGGGTGGGCGTAGATCTTGGCGAAGTCCTCGTACCGCCGGTTCAACGCGCCGGAGATGGTGTTCTGATATTCCGCGCGCCAGCTGGCGGGGCCGTCACCGGGAAAATCGAAGTACATCACCTTGAACAGATCGGCGTCCTCGGTGATGGCCTCTGCGGTGTACGCCGGGCCGTCCGGATGGAACTCCCGGAGGAGTTGCAGGAGCAGGCAGTCGTCCTGTTCGGTGGCGGTGGCCGGATTGGTGGCCGAGCAGGGAGATGACCGCAGCGCGACGAAATCCACCGTCTGTTCCCGCACGATCTCCTTCGTGGCGCCGTTGATGTCCCAGGTGTGCACGTAGAGGTTGAACGCCCGGTTGATCTCCATGAATTTCTTGAAGTCCATGGGGCGGTCGATGGTATTGCGCACCATGTATGGGGCGAACCGCACACCGAGGTCGTGCAGCACTGCGTGCCTGGCATCGTCCACGCCGTCGATGGGAGCCACGTCCCGGTACGTCGGACTCGAGGGGTCGCCGTACAGGAAGAGAGCGGCACTCGCCCGGGTCTGCTCGGTGAGCCGGATGTACTCCAGCGGCATGTACCGCAGGTATTCCTCGCGAGGAATGGCCTGTGCGGAGAGGCCCTGGGTCAGCGCGGTCAGGGTGACGCAGAGGGCGGCGGTGGCTTGCAGCAGTTCTTTCATCGTGGTTACGGGTACCGAAACCGGTTAGGACAAGCTTCCCTGCTCTTCGAGCTTCTCTGTGGATTCACGGAGGTACTTGGTGAGTGCGCGGATGACCATGATCGCCGGCCGGTTGCTCTCCTGCGCGTCGTCGATCAGGTCATCCACCTCCATTGCGAACACCGTGGATGGTACGGCCGCCACGGCGGACGCGCTCTGGGGCTGGCGCTCCAGGGCCGCCAGGACGCCGAACACATCCCCCGGGCCCAGCAGCCCTACGTCGCGGCGTTTCCCGTCAACCTCGCGCGAGACGCGGACCATGCCGGTCTTGACGACGTAGAAGTGGCGGCCCTCGGCGCCTTGTTCCACTATCGTGTCTCCTGCATCCCACGATGACGTGTTCCGGCGGACGTCACCGAGTATCAACTCACGCCGCACGTAGGAATAGACCCACCGGGCGGTGAATCCGATCGTGGCACCGAGGAATACGCCGATGGTGTTGGCCAGCCCGTCCCACACGTCCATGCTGCGGCCCGTGAAGGACTGGCCGTACTCGATCGCGAATCCCATGGCGATCATGGCGATCAGGCCGGGGATGTAGAGGATTGGACGCAGGGCGAGGACGAAGACACAAGAGAGCGTGGCGTAACCCGAGAAGTGGATGATCTTGTCCACCTGAATCCGGGATTCGTCCCCGCTCATCAGGCTGGCGACGGTGATCAGTACCACCCCGGTCAAGGCACCAACCAGGATGACGCGTCGCGTGCGCGGCGGGATGTCGAACACCGCCGCGGACTGCAACGCGAGTTGGATGGTCTGTAGGCCCTTGGCAGGTGTGGTACTGTCGGGGGTGGTCTTAGGCATGGCACAGAATGGCAACCGTGCACCGCTACGGCCATTGGACCAAAGTCGTATGTTAGAGTGATCTGGAGCCCGACCTGGCCGTAGCCCGTGCGGTGAATGGACTCCCCCCAGGCCCAGCACGCGAGCGCATGCCCCAACAAATCGAAAAGCTCCGACGGGAACACAGGGAAACAGACTGACCCACCGCGCTTGGGGCTAGATACTACGACCCGGTGGAGTGGGTGCCGCGCCGCAGACCGAACACCACCACGCCGGCCAACAACAAGGCGACGAGCCCCACGGCCCCCACAAGCTGCAGGGCCCGCCAGACGGCGTGATCGATCGCATCTCGCATGAGTGGTACGGCTGCCTCGATGGTGGCCACCCGTTCCACCGTGACTGCTTCGATGAGCGCGATGCGTTCCTGGACGATGGCGTCTACCAGGGCTGCGAGTTCGGCGCTGAGGACTTCGAGCGTCGCCACGCGTTGCACGTTGGCCGATTGCACGAGCACGGCGAGTTCACGATGCAGCGCGTCGACCACCACCGCCCGTTCGCTCGCGACCAGGTTGGGCAGCTCCTGTGCGAGGGCCGAGGCGTTCTGCAACGCCTCCGTCGCCGATGCCAGCGCCGCAGTCAGCGACGTATCGTAGGCGGCCTCCTCGAGGATCTGCTGCGCGTGCCAGTTCACCTGCTTCAGCAAATACTCGTTGTAAAAGGCGAGCCTGTCCGCGATTTCCCCCACGGTCTGGTTGATGTCTCCCACCGCGGCGACGGCGCTGCCGATATCCGTCCCCAACAAATCGGCGGAGACCACGGCGTACGACGTGCGTCCGAAGTAGGGTCCCCGGATCGGGTACTGCTCCACAAACGCCGCCAGCGCGGCTTGGGCGCGTTCGACATTCCGCGTGGAATCCGTCACGAGGATGGCCTGCTCGAGGGCTACGCTGTCGAGCCGCCGTACCACGTCCACGGCGATCTGCTGGTGGGGACCGAAGGCGTCCCGGCCGTCGCCGCGATCGAAGTACTGCTCCATCTGCTTGGCGAACGCCCAGGCGTCTATTATCGACAGCGCGGGATCCGGCAGCAGCACGGCCTCGTGGGCCGCCGGAATCGCGTACATCTTCCACTGTAAGGCATGCCGCCGAATGGAGGGCTCATCGGCGACGGCACGGATGCTGTCCGCCGCCCTTTCGATCTCCATGGAATACAGCCGCCCGAGCTGTACGGCCCGGACGCGCATCTCGCCCATTGACGCTTCGATGGCTGGGGCGGTGGCCATGAAGGCGGTCTCCTGGGGCAGGCCTTGGCACGCCGCGGCGGCGACCGTGACCAACACCAGGCGGAATCCTCGAGGGTACTTTGGTCTCAACATGGGCGGAGACCGAAAGGAGGTGGGGCCCTCCATCCTTACTATTGCCGTGTCAGAAACACGTCCATGATGACGAGGTCGTCCTCGCCGTCTCCGTCGAGATCCCACTCCGTCACGGGGTCGTTGAGGCGCATGGTCGTCTCATTGTCGATCTCGATGCCGAAGCGGGCGTCCTCCCCACGGCGGAAGTTCATGAACGTGATGAAGCTGCCGTCCAGGATGTACTCATCCTCGAAGAGTTCTTCCACGCCGTCGAGGCTCACGACCCGGGACTGGTATATGTTGAGGTCGAAGGTGAACTCCAGGGCCGCAACCTCTGACTCGTCCAGAATGTCGACCGAATTGTTCGGGTTGTCGGCTTCGGCGAGGACGAGGGAGGTCGCCAGCCAGGTACCCTGAAGGTCAGCCGGTTCCAGGAGGCTCAGGCACCCGCTCGCGGCGACGATCAAGGCGAGACCGAGGGCTACTCTCTTCATGCGGACTCCTTAATAGCGGCCAGGGGCCCGGCCCGCGACGTGACCGGGGACGGAGGAAAAATTGCCCGCCCGCCGGCCCACCGCCATAGGACTAAGGTCCAATACCCTGGAATGGCCCAGAATCCCACAATAGGCTTGGCGCAAACGGTCAGGCAGGCTAGGCCGTGTCTCGAGCCTGCAACCCGATATTGAGGAGCCCAATATGATCCGACGAGCAGGGCTCACACTCGTCTTTACCGTCGCATTCCTTGCGACAACCGCCACGGCCCTCCTGGCCCAGAGCAAGTTCGACTTCGAGGCCACCCTGGGGTACGCCAATACCGGGGGCGGTTACGCAGACATTATGGATGCAGCGATCCCGGCTGAGGCCGTGGTCTACTATGGATCCGGTGCCGTCAAGGCCACCTTCGCCGCCAATGTCGCCTCGTTCGACCTGGTGCCCGCGTACGGCGAACAGAACTGGTGGAAGGTGGGATTCAGCGGCGGCGTGACCTGGTTCTGGTCGACCTCCTCCAAGTTCCAGCCCTTCGTGCAGGCCCGGGTCGGCAGGGTCAACCTCAAGCCCGAGGGCGAGGGGTTCGGCCGTGTGGGTGATTCCTTCCCGTCGATCGACAGGATCAAGGGCTGGGAAGGGTCCGTGGCGGCCGGAACTCACCTCTGGGTGACGCCCAAGTTCGGGTTCACGGCAAGCGGACTCTTTTCGTCGTACAGCACGGATGACGCCGATCTCTCGGACGTCGGTCTCGCGCCCATCAACTCGGGGTCCGGTGTAGGATTCCGCTTTGGCTTCATTTTCAAACCATGACACGGTGACCATGAAACCCACGTACTTGCTGCTCCTCGCGGTCGCCGCGGCGCCGGCCTACGGACAGGCAGGGCCCACTCAACAGACGGAGCCGGCACGGCCGGATACCGTGTTAAAGAGCACGACCAGCACACTCATCGGCCCGAGGTTCACCCTCTCCTCGGCGCGTCTGTTCACTCCCGCGGCGAAACCGGAGGTAGCGGCCGCCCAGCAAGAGCCGGCCACTTTCGATGGATGGGGCGCCAGACGGAGCCACGGCATCGCCGTGGCCGAGGTCGCCCTCATCAACGGGTTCGTCTGGGGATACAACGAGTTCATCCGGCAGGGCAATTTCACTACCCAGAGCCCACGATCGTGGGTGGACAACTTCAAGCACGGTTTCGAGTGGGACGACAATCACTTCAACAACAACCAATTCGCCCACCCGTTTCACGGGAACCTGTACTACAACGCCGCCAGATCGAGCGGTCTCAATTTCTGGGAATCGGCGCCCTACGCTATCGGCGGCAGCCTCATGTGGGAGTGCTGCGGCGAGATCCACCGGATGGCCATCAACGACTGGATCATGACGGGTCTCGGCGGAACCGCCATAGGCGAGGTGCTCTACAAGCTCTCGTCCACGGTGCTCGACACGGAGGCCAGGGGCTGGGGCAGGTTCTGGCGTGAAGCCGGGGCATTTGTGCTCAATCCTCTCCGTGGATTCAACCGGATCACCTCCGGACGGGCGTGGGAAGTGCGTCCCAATCCCCCCGAACGGTCGGCGACACGGGTGGCCAACCGGCTCATGGTGGGATCGCGAACCGTGGGCGAGGGGCGGCTGCGCAACAACGCCCAGACGGGCGTGTTCTTCGAGACTGCATTCCGCTTCGGCGACCCCATGGACGCCGAAAAGACCGGCCCGTTCGACTGGTTCACGTTGGGCGCACAGCTCAACTTCGGCGAGGAGGGCAAGGGCGCCCTCGGGCGGCTCAACATCAGGGGTAATCTGTACTCCAAGGACACGCGCCGCGACGAGAGCGTCACGCGCCGCTTTGCCGTCATGCAGAACTTCACCTACTGGAACAACCGAGCTTTTGAATTCGGTTCCATGAGCTTTAGCTCGGCGCTCATGTCCCGGCGCAACCTGTCGGAGAATTCGGTCCTGACCCTGCACGGCGAGCTCCAGGGCATCCTCCTGGGCGCGGTCAACTCCGAGTACGCCTTCCTGGCCGAGGTGCCCAACCAGGAGCGAGAGCGGGAGTACGACTACGGACCGGGCGCCGGGGCCAGACTAGAGGGAACCATCAACGTGCGGGGCACACAGGTGCTCTACCTGGGCTACCAGATCAACTGGATCCATACGTTGAACGGCGGTGACGGGGACCACCTCGTGCACCTTGCCGCAATACGAGCCGGTGTACCCATCAAGGGGACGTTCGGCCTTGGCGCCGACGGCATCGTGTTCCTGCGCAACAGTCTCTATACGCAGTTTACCGACGTCTCACAGCGCGTGCCGCAATTGAGACTATACGCGCAGTTCGACGTGCGGTGATTGAGGGCCGCTTTCGTTTTGCCAATACATATGTATTGACATCAGGCGACGCTTTGACGGTTCTGCCTGGGGCCCCACGCCCCCGCTACTCGTACCGCAGCGCCCGCATCGGGTCCACCCGGGACGCCCGGAGCGCCGGTACATAGCCCGCACCAAGCGCCACACCGGCCAGCAGGACTACCACAACGGCGACGACCGTCGGGTCGTGGCCCTCGAGCCCGAACAACTGCGACTGCGCCGCGCGGCCGAGGCCCAGCGCCGCGACGAGACCCACGGTGGCGCCGATGGCGGTCATGCGGCCCACATGACGCAACACCATCCCGCGTACGCGGGAGCCGTCGGCGCCGAGTGCCATGCGGAGGCCGAATTCCCGGGTGCGCTGGGCCACGGTGTAGGCGAGCACCCCATACAGGCCGACGGCGGCAAGGAGCGTCGCCAGCGCGGCAAAGGCGGCGGAGAGCGTGCTGATCAACCGGTCCAACATCACGTTCTCCTTCACCTGCTGTTCCAGCGTCTTGAGTTCCTCCACCGGCAGGTTGGGGTCGAGTCCCCGTATCACCTCCGGGATCGCCCGCAATACCTGGGCGGGCTCCACCGAGGTCCGTGCGTAGAACGTTATCGAGCCGACGCTCTCATCCTGACGATACGGCGTGAAGAACAGTGGCGGCGTTTCATGCTTCACATCACTGTACTTGGCGCCCCCGATGACGCCCACGATCTGGATGTCCAACTCGGCACTGCGTCCCCCGGTTGTCGCCATCCACTTGCCTACTGCCCCGCGGCCGTCGAGGCCGAACTTGGCTGCGAACACCTCGTTGACGACGGCCACCTGGGGAGCATTGGCGGCGTCGGCTGGTGTGAACTCGCGACCAGCCAACAGTGGGATCCCGAGCGTGCTGAAATACGCCGCGCCAACCTCGTTGAAGCGCGAGTTGATATCGATGTCGGGGGCGTACTCGAAACCCTCCACGGACACGCTGGTTCCCCAGTTGCTGCCCGCTAGGAGGGGGACGAGCGCCGCAGATACACCGGTTACGCCCGGGATCGCCGCCAACTCGGACTCCACGCGCTCGAACAGAATTCGCGAGCGCTCCGGCTCGTAGCCGTTGAGCACTGGGGAGATGCGAAACGTGACCACATTCTGGGCGTTGAGACCCAAGTCCACGCGGCTCACGTTCATGAGACTCTTGATGAAGAGCCCGGCGGCGAACAGGAGCGCCATCGAGAGGGCGATCTGCGCTGTGACGAGGGCGCCGCGAAAACGGGCCGCGGTGCGGGCCCCGGACGGTTGTCCCGAATCACTTCGCAAGATGGTCATGAGATCCGGGCGCGTGCTGTGGAGCGCGGGATACATCCCGAACAGCAATCCCGTCCCGATGGCCAACGCGCCAGCGAAGAGCATCACCGAGGGGCGTAGCTCGAGCGCGATTATCGTTATGGCCTCGGGCGGGAGGAACGAAGCGATGGCCCCCAGCGTCCAGCGCGCCACGACGAGGCTGGCAACGCCGCCAATCACTGCCAGGAGGCACGATTCCGTGAGGAGCTGCGTGACGAGCTGTCGACGGCTGGCGCCGAGGGATCCCCGCAACGCGATCTCCTGACTCCTGTTGGCGCCCCGCGCCAGCAGCAGGTTCGCGATGTTCGCGCAGGCAATGAGGAGCACGACTCCCGTGGTCGCGAACAGGAGGGCGAGGGGAGCCTCCGCCTCCTCGTGCAGGGAGCTCTGGCCCCGCGGTTCCGGCTCCAGGATGAGGTCCTTGCTCCGGAACCGCTCCATCGTCTGGTCGCTCATGCCGGATTGCAGCGGCGCCTCGATCTCGTTGATGATGGCCTGGTAGATCGTGTTCATCTCCGCGCGAGCCGCCTCAATGGATACGGCCGGCTCGAGGCGTGCGAACAGGTACGCCCAATAGCTCCGACGGTTCTCGAAGCCCGGGTCGCCCCGTCTCATTTGCCCTCGCATCGTGAGCGGCACGAACACCGCAGGGTTTGATCCCAGCGTCGTTCCCTCGAACCCACGCGCCGCAACACCTACGATGGTCATGGAATGGCCGTTGATGACGATCGTCTGATTCAGCACCGCCGGATCGGCCCCGAGTTGGGTCCGCCAGTAGTTGTCGCTCAGCACCACAACGAAATGTTCTCCCGCGCGTTCGTCGTCGGCGGGTCCGAGGAGCCGCCCGAGCTGCGCCCGCACGCCGAGGACGGGGAAGTAGGAGCCCGAAACGAGCATCCCCTCAGCGTTTACCGTCTGGGTGCCGAAGGCCAAGTTGGCGCCGAACAGCCAGTGGGCGGCGATACCCGTGAAGCTGCTCTGTTCACGCTCGAGATCTCGAAACATCGGGTAGCTGAACACGACGTCGCAGTCGCCGGCTTGGCCGCACGACGTTGAGCCCGGCTTGGGCCCTGGCGAGCCGAGATTGACCAACTGGTCCGGTTCGGGCACAGGAAGGGGCTGGAGCAGCATCTGGTCGAATAGGGAATAGATCGCCGCGTTCGCGCCGATGCCCAGGGCCAGCGAGATGACCGCAACCGCCGTGGTAAAGGGTGTCTTCCGGAGTGTGCGAAATGCGAGCTTCAAGGCAGCCATGATTCCGTCCCTAGTCTCGGGGGCGTGCTTTCAGAGACTAAGACGAGGGCTAGCCGGGCAGGGTTTCGAGAGGGAAAGAGAGCGGTTGGCGGGCGCAGTCTGCGCCCGCCCGGCTTTGGTCATTCGGCAGGTTTGGTTGCCGTGAAGATCACCGACTTCACCCCGTAGGCCTCACCGGCATTCCGGGTGCTTTCATTACGGAACGTGAACCCCGGCGCCACGGCTGACCGGACGCGCGCGAATCCCGATTCCTCCAACAAGCGGAACATCTCTCCCTCCGGGAGAGCGCCGCCAATTCAGCTCGCCCAGAGCTTGGGGTCGTTGACGATGCTCTGCGCCAGCGGCCGAGCGCTCACGATGTCGGTGACGCTGAGCCGGCCGCCCGGTCGCAGCACACGGAACAGCTCTTCGAACACCCTGCGTTTGCGAAACGACAGATTGATCACGCCGTTGGAAATGGCGACATCCATCGACGCGTCGTCGATGGGCATCGCCTCCATCGTCCCCTGGCGGAAGGAGACATTGGTGACGCCCGCCTCCGCGGCGTGGCCTTCCGCCTTGGCGAGCATCGTGGTGTTGAAGTCGATGCCGGTGACGCTACCGCTGGGGCCCACCTCCTGGGCGGCGATCAAGCTGTCCATGCCGGCGCCGCTACCCACGTCCAGGACGTCCTCGCCGGGACCCAGAGCGGCCCGGCTGTGGGGGTTCCCCACCCCGGCAAACGAGCCCAGCGCGGCTGCTGGGACGCGGTCCAGCGCCTCTGGCCTGTACCCGAACATCTCGGCCGCTTGGCGCCCGTGGTAGAAGTGGTAGTCCTGCTCGGGGTGCTCGGCGACCTCCTGATACATGCGGAGCACCTCGTCCTTCAGCTTAGCCTCGAGCGACGGGGCGTCGGGCGTCGCCGCTGCCGGGTTCGCCATGTGACCTCCAAAGGTTGCTGGGGTGTTCAGTCCTTCAGGTAGTAAGGCGCAAGACTTGGTCGAGAGGGCTCATGTGCCTTCGAGCCGGGCCTTGAGATTCTCGAGCATCCGCTCCAGCTCCTGGGTCGAGGCTTTCTCGAGGGCCTTCTTGGGCACCAGCTTCAGCCGTCGCCCCGGGGTCGCGTCGATGGTCCACGTGACCTTCGTGCCTTCCGGCACGGGCTCCCATCGAATCTCCGCCCTGGCGGTGGTGTCCGATTCGGGGGTCGATTCGTACACGGCGCGCACATACATCTCATAGGTGGTGACGCGATAGACATTGTGCCTGTCCCTCTTGAGGAACTTGCTCGTATAACGCTTCACGGTTCCCACGCCCACCGGTCCGCGCGGCTCCTGGCTCGCCTCACGGAGATTGGGCTGCCACTCCTGCTCCCGGTCGATATCGTCCATGTAGGAGAACACCTCGGGGACGGGACGCCGGATGATGACGGATCGTTCGATTTGGGGCACGGGCTACGCTGCTGGTTTGGGTACAGAGAATGTGTCGTGTCGGTGTCGAAATCGGGAGGGTGGACTTCCGGCGCCTACCGGTACCGCTTGAATCCCTAGTCACAGGGTGATTCATTCCCTGGTGAGAAGCGCAGCCTCGTGCCGAACCTCCTGCCCCCGGGTCGATCACATGCCATCCGACAAGAGTCTCAATCGTATTCGGATCTTCGTCGAGAAATATCTCGCGAAGACCGGTACTTCCCGCCATCCAAACTCCGAGGTCACCGATGCGGTGGTCAACGGCCTCGCGGCGAATATCGACGAGCTGGGCCGCCCCCTCTGTCCGTGCAAATTCTTTCCGGACAAGCAAGCCGAGGTGGAGCGGAGCCGGGAGTGGATCTGCGCATGCGACGACATGAAGCGTTATAAATATTGTCACTGCCTCCTGTTCGTGGCCCCCGACGGCTTACCCATCACCGAATACCTCCCGGAGGATCACGAGGGACGTGCGGCCTATGGCGTGGTGGAGGATCCAACTCCGGGAAAGGGAAGGGAACTCAACAAGTCGGCGAAGCGGGATTAGTGCGGCTCACCACCGGAGAGCGTACTGGACTTTGACGATCAACTGATTCGACTCCAGCTCCCAGCGGTCGGTGAAGTCCTGCACGTTGTGATTGTAGACCACGAACACGTCGCCCAGCGGATCGAAGGTCCACCGCAGTCGTGTGTTCATTCCCACCGTGCGACTGTCGTTGTCATACTGCACGAAGCTGTTGACCTGTAGGTCGGGAGAGAAATTCACCAACACACGCCCGCTCACCAGGTCTTGGGTGAACGACCCGGCCGACACCTCACCCGTGTTGCGTTCCGCGGATAGCTCGAAGGAAACGTCGGTGGAGGGTTTGATCTCCATCCGTAGGGCGATTTGATCGAGCGAGCCGTCGTAAAAATCTCCGAACCACCACGATGCGCGACCGCTGACCTTCCGCTTGCTCGCCACGTCCAATTCGAACCGGTAGCGAACCCAGTTGTACGAACCTACCGGGATGATCACGCCGTCGGCGATCTCGAACGGCGCCACGAGTTGCTCACCCTCCGGAGCAATGTTGAATTCGAACCGCTCACCGCTCTCGAAGCGCCAGTTGACGGGCGCGGTGAACACCCTGTAGCTCTCCCATTGCCCGTCCAAGTCGAACGCGACGGTGGGCAGTAACTCATAGAACATCATCCGCATCCACGACCACGACGGTCGGTAGCGGAAGTTGATCCCTCCACCCCAGAGCTGGACGGCTTTGCGGGGGACGAACCCGAGGGAAGGATCGAAGGCGTCGCCGATCCGCTTGTACGTTAGGGCCATGTCCCAGGTGTCGTTGGGATAGTCGATCTTGGCGCCGAACGCCGTCTTGTCGCCGTCCAGGTCGGCCCGGTCTGTTGCCATCACCCAGGCGCCCGCCAGGAAGTTCTTGTTGCCCCATAGCCGCGACGTCTGATAGGTGAAGTCCACGCCGGTCATCCAGCTCCCGGCACGACCCTCAGGATCGCCGAACGTGGCGATGACACCGGCTGATGATTCGGAGAAGACGTTCTGCTTCACCCGGAAGGCACCCATCGCGGTTGCTTCGACGAGTTGCTCCACGTCGCCGGTTCGAACGGCGAGGGCTCCGAAGTTCGTGTTGCCCACCCTGCCGTTCATCTTGCCGCCGACGGTCAACGGCACCTCCTCGCCTTCGAACAGCCCGATGCGCCGGCTGTGGAAGGGAACCAGTTCGGTGCGATGTCCCGACGTCAGCCCGATGCCGAAATCGAAGATGTCGGACCCCTCGAGGAAGAAGGTGCGTTTTTCGGGAAAGAACAGGGAGAAGCGGGTCAGGTTGGTGCGCCGCGTGTCGACCTCGGTTTCGCCGAAGTCGGTGTTCACGGTGCCCGACGCGATGACATTGGCGCCGATTCGCTGCTGCACGTCGAGGCTCGGCTCGAAGGTGCCGCTGACCTCTTCTTCGATGCCGGGCTTGCCGCCGCCACCAACCACTGCGGGCCGTACGGTGAGTCCCACACCGACGCTGAAATCCGGCAGTCCCGTGAGTCGTCCGGCGCGACTGGTTTGGGAGATCTTGGCGTCCCGGCGGGGGCTGGACCAGCGGCTCACTTCCTGGAGCCTTTCGAGGCGGCGCTCCACGTTGAATCCCCACTCCCGAAGGGTTGGATCAAAGCTCAGGCTCTGAACCGGAATCCGTACCTCCAGCGACCAACCGTCGGCTCCGTTTGCGGCAGCCGCCTCCCACACTGCGTCCCAGTTGGAGTTCTCTCCCTCCCCTTGGCGCGCCACGAGGGCGTCGTATCGGGCGCCGCTGGGATTGATGGCGAAGATGTATCCCGACCGTTCGTCGAGAAACGTGTCGAGGATGATCTTGACGTGATCCTCGCCCCGAAGCTGGGAGTCCCGGGCCTTGGAATAGCTCACGATGCCGGCGGGATCCGGATCGCGGCAAATGACGCCGACGATGATCTCGGTGGCGCCTGCCAGGACTCGGACCGTGGTGTGACCGGTGAGGGGACCGCCTTCCACGGGGTCGATCATGGTCAGGGAGCCGATGGCCTCCGCCGTGGTCCACGCATCCTCATCGAGCACACCGTCCAGATGCAAATCTGACGGCAGCGAGCCGGTTCGGAGGGCGGGCCGCTGTGCCTCTTGCGCGTGCGATGGGGCAACGAGGGCGAGGGTGAGCACGGTCGTGCCGAGGAGCCGGCGTGCGAGGGCTTTCAGGGGGGGGAGCGTCATGGAGTGTGGAAGAAGGTAGAGATCAAGACAGTGCGGTGGGCGGGCCTCCTCCTGGGAGACCCGCCCGCACCTGTCCTACGCTCGGCATCGGCCGCCTGCTGCGATCTGCTACTCCGGGACCGGCAGGTCCGAGTTGAAGATGTCCACGGTCATGGGCCACGACCCGTCGGCTTGCTTCCGGTGGATCTCGATGTACTTGCCGGTGTCGAGCATTTCCACCCCTTCGATCGACAAGGTCATGGCGTACGTTCCCCGGACGTATGCCAGATCACCGTAGCCGTCGATCTCCTGGATGGTGAGGCGGGCCTCCGAGATCGGCGGAAAGGCCTCCATCCACGCCTGGATATTTGCCCGCCCCTGGACCGTGGCCTCGTTGGGCGGCAGGAAGATGGCATCCTCAGTGTACGTCTCCACCAGTGCGGACCAGTTGCCGGCCACGACCAGTTCGCCCCACGTGACGGAAGCGGCTCTGAGGGTGGCGATGTCCTCATCGCTGAGCGGTGCCGCTCCTGTTTGGCACGCTGCGATGGCAAGGGAGAGTGTAGCGAAGATCGGTGCTGCTTTGCAGAGTTTCATGACGGCCTCCGTGTGGGATCGCCCGAAGCATATCGGATGGTTTGCGCAACGAGTATATGCGTCGAGTCGACGAGGGTCCAGGGAGTGTCATGCTACGGCATCGGCCCCTCGCACGCGTTCGGTGATCTCGGCGGTGGGAACCTTGGCTCCCAGCCGGTAAAGGACATTGAAGAGTCCCAATTCCTGCCGGCAGAGAAAGAACACCTCTGGATTGGGCGGGCAGGTCTTGAGGACCCTGTCCCACAGGGCCGTCGTGGACTCGAGCACCGTAGTCTGACCGAAATCGACCGCACCTTTCTGGCTCTTCGGCGGCATCAGGACCTGGAGGTACTCCGTGAACGCTTTCAGGACTGGTTGGGATTTGGGGTCGCTGAAGTCGATCCTGGTTTGGAAGGCGGCTTGGAGGGCCTCGGCGAAGCTCGCCTCATCCTGTTCCCAGAGGTGATCGGCCATTGCGTGGCTGTTGCGCAAGATGTCGTCGGGCAGGTACTTGACGCAGCCAAAATCGATCAGCGCGATCGTTCCGTCGTCGTCATAGAGGTAATTCCCCGGATGCGGATCGGCATGAATGGCATCCATGTTGTAGAACTGATACAGGAAGAGTTCGAACAGACGCCCCCCGAGGCGATTCCTCCACGCTTGACTGGGCTTCCGCTCGAGTCGTTGATCCAGGAATTCGCCCCGCATGAACGACATGGTCAAGACCTTCTTCGAAGAGTACTCCCGGAACACGTCCGGAACGCTGAGAAACGGCAACGCCGGCGCGTGCCGGCCGAAGAGTTCGATGTTCTTGGCCTCGTTCTCGTAGTCGGTCTCGAGCATGAACCCGTTCTCGGCTTCCGAGATCATCTCGTCGCTGACGTATTTCGCCCACCTGGTGGGCAACGTCACCGTGCGCAAGAGTGCGAAGTCGTTCCGTATCGCCTCCCGGATGGCCGGATACTGAATCTTGACGGCGACTTCCTCACCGCCGGGCGTCACGGCAAAATGCACCTGGCCCAGGGAAGCAGCCGCGAACGGTTCCATCTCGAACCGCGCGAAAAGCTCTTCCGGGTACTTCCCCATCGATCTCTTGAACTGGGTTCGCATCAAGGTTGGATGCATGGGCGGAGCGTGCGTCTGCAACTCGGCCAGTTCCTCGACGATCTCTTCCGGTATGAGATGACCTTGCATGCTGAGCGTCTGGCCCAGCTTCATGACGGGTCCGCGCAGTTGCTGTAGCTCCTTACGAAACCGCTGCGCGTTCTTCTGGCGGAAGGTCTTTTTGTTTTGCGCGCGGTCGGGCGAGTCCAGGAAAAGGTTCTGCATCTGGTAGCCCAGATAACTTCCCGCGATACGAACGCCCAATCCGCCCACCTTCATGGCGCGGCGCACCTTGTTGGTTGCCTGGCTCTGCTTCACCACTCCCAGACTCCTTGCCGCAGGAGGCTGTTGCCGACCGTCAGGGCCCGGTCCAGCAGCGCCATGGTGTTCTCTTTGCCGTCCGACCGGTCGTTGAGCCAATAGGTCACGATGCCGAGGAATCCGAGCCCCAGCGCGTACACCCCGAACTCGCCGAAGGGCGGGATGCCTTCCTTTTCTTCGGCCTCCTCCAGCAGATCACGGATGAACTTCAGCTCACGGATGCGAAGTTCCTGGACCTCCAGGCTGAGGGGATTCAGCTTCGATCGGGGCTGCAGAGCCCGCAAATAGACGGCACCGATGAACTCCTGGTAGGGCTCGATGCGGTCCAGATAGCGCTGGACCATGGCAAAGAGCTTCTCCGGCAGGGGAGCGGCCTGCACGTAGTCATCCTGATAGTACCAGTCGATACAGCCCTGCAATTCGGTCTCGAAGAAATAGAGGGCGAGATCTTCCTTGGTCTTGAAGTAGTTGAAGAGCGTGCCCTCGGCGATTCTCGCCCTCCGGGAGATCTCCTTCGTGGTGGTTTTGTGGAATCCCTTTTTCCCAAACAGAGCCAGTGCGGCCTTGAGGATCTTCGCCTTGGTTTGCTCTTTGCTCTTCGCCCTTTTTCCCGGAGCCTTCTTCGTGGTGCGGCTGGATGTCGGTCGCTTTCTTGCAGGGCGTTTGGTGGGGGTCGCCATGATTCTCTTGCTTCCAGATCTCGTAAAAGATGAGTGTACTCATTTTACTTCGTGTCGAGCGTGGTGTCAAGTGAAAATGAGTACACTCATGAAAATCTTGGATTCATGGAGAACGATAAAATCGCCACCGCCGCCACCCACCCAGCCCGTGCGACTTGCCAGGATATATCGTATACGCTATTATAGCGTATAGGCGATATCAATGGAGACCATGCGTCCATCAAGACTTGCCGTGTTGTTCATTGGCTGGGCCACCGCCGGCTGCGTGGGTCCGCTCGGGCGGTGCGACTTCGAGACCATCGAGATCACGATGGCCGTCACCATCGACCGCGACGGCGCCCAAACGTCAACCACGCTCTGGAACGTGCTCGCCCCTACCAACCTGTCTTCCCGCGAGTACGAGTCCGTGCGCGGCGTGTTGATCGACAATAACGGTCCGGGCGTCATCTTCACCGTGCCTGCCTTCGATGCCAATCCCGGGATGCTTGCCCTGATGTTTCGTACGCCCCTGGAGGTGGGGCAGCGGCTACTCGTGACCCGCGCCTTCGCCGGGGGCGGGTGGGGATTAGTGGACTCCGACGTCGGGTCGCAGGAGGTCTGGATCAGCGTTCGGGATGAGGAGTTTCAGGCCACGGCGGCGGAGGGCTGGCTGGAGGTCACGGCCGTGATGCCCCTGGCCTTCGCCATGGACGTCACCGTCTCCGATGGGGCGGGACCCGAGATGCGCTTGGCCGGAACCGGTGAGTTTCGACGCCAGGAGGAGCGGCGGACCTGCGACTGACAGGCGAGCCTCCAGTCGGTCTTGCGATGTCGGGTTGTACGCCTATCCATATTCTGAGACTCTTTGACGCGATTGCCGATTTCAAGAGTTGTTGAAGTCGAAAGACTGACCCTGCTCTGCGTCCTGAGCATATTGAATGGTCTTGGCGACGAGGACGTCTGTCGAATTGACGAGGGGCCATGGCGCGTCCCCCTCCCCGAGCACCAGCGGGACCTCGGTGCACCCTCCAACGATGACCTCCGCCCCGCGCTGGACCAGCCCCTCGGCCACTGCTTGCATCGCGGCCCTGACCACGTCCGTTTGATCGCCGGTCTTGATTCGATAGACCAGTTGCATGAACTGCGTCAGCTCGTTGCCCTTCGGGACGAGGACGTCGACGCTGTGTTCGGCAAACGCCGCTTGGTACAACCCGGCGTCGATGCACCCCCTCGACGCCAGCACGCCGATGCGCTTGGCATCGGGGAAACGACGCAGCACCTCGTCCCGCGTCTCGTCGATGATGCTCACGAAGGGGATGGCGACCGCCTCGCGGATGGCTTCGGCGAATGCGTGGGCCGCGTTGCACGGCATGACCAGGAAATCGGCGCCCGACTTCTCCAATCCTCTGGCCATGTTGGCGAGGGCTGAAGCCGGCGACGGACCGGCGCCGGCCACTGCGGCGTTCCGGTCTGGCACCTTGGGGTTATTGTCGATGAGCAGGTGCAGATGATCCTGATCGTCGGTGGCAGGAGTGTTTGCGAGAATCTTGGCGAAGAAATCCAATGTGGCCTCGGGACCGAGGCCACCGATCACGCCAACCGTAGAGGTACGGCTACTCAGAGTCCTGCGTGCTCCGTCCGGGCAATGATCTCGTCCTGCAGCGCCTTGCTGAGATCGCAGAAGTAATCGCTGTACCCAGCCACGCGCACGACGAGGTCCCGGTACTTCTCCGGTTCCTCCTGGGCCGCTTTCAGCGTAGCGGTGTCGATCACGTTGAACTGGATGTGGTGCCCGTCCATGCGGAAGTAGGACCGCACCAACTGCACGAACTTGTCCAGTCCCTGTTCGCCCCGCAGCAATCCCGGCGTCAGCTTCTGATTGAGGAGCGTTCCGCCGGTCCGCGCGTGATCCATCTTGCCCACCGACCTGCACACGGCAGTGGGACCGTGACGGTCGGCCCCCTGCACCGGTGATACCCCCTCGGACAACGGCTCGCCGGCGGTCCTGCCGTCTGCCGTGGCCTGGACCACGGAGCCGAAGTAGATGTGGCACGTGGTGGGGAGGAGATTGATGTGATAGGTCCCGCCTTTGGTGTTCTTCCGCCCGTCCACCGTCTCGAAGTACGCCTCGAACAGCTCCCGCATGATGTCATCGGCATAGTCGTCGTCGTTGCCGTACTTGGGCGTCCTGTCCCTGAGCACCAGACGGGTCTTCTCGTGTCCCGTGAAATCGTCCTCGAGCGCCTGTAAGAGCTCCTGCATGGACATGGTACGCTCGTCGAACACGTGATACTTGATGGCCGTCACCGTGTCCGTCAGCGATCCGAGCCCCACGCCCTGGATGTACGACGTGTTGTACCGGGCGCCGCCGTCGTGGTAATCGGTGCCCCGCTCGATGCAGTCGTCGATGAGCAATGACAGGAACGGCGTGGGCAGATAGAGGGCCCACAGTCTTTCGATGACATTGTTGCCCCGCACCTTGATGTCGATGAAGTGACGAAGTTGGCGCTTGTAAGCCGCCATGAGGTCGTCGAAGGTCTCGAACGTGCGAGGGTCACCCGTCTCGATGCCGATGGCCTTACCAGTGCGAGGGTCTCGGCCGTTGTTGAGCGTGATCTCCAAGACCTTCGGCATGTTGAAGTAACCGGTGAGGTTGTAGTTCTCCTTGCCGAACGCGCCGACCTCGACGCAGCCGCTGGAGCCGCCGCTGCGGGCGTCCTCTACGGTCTTGCCCTGCCTGACGAGCTCCTGGACGATGACGTCGCAATTGAAAATCGATGGTTGGCCGAATCCGGTCTCGAGGATCTTCGCCGCGCGCCTGGGGAACCTGTCGGCGTTTCGCTTGCTGAGCTGGATGGACGAGCTGGGCTGGACGAGTCGCATCTCTTCGATGACATCCAGCAACAGATACGTGACGTCGTTCACAGCGTCGGAGCCGTCGGGCTTCACACCGCCCAGGTTGATCTGGGCGAAGTCGGTGTAGGTCCCGCTCTCCTCGGCGGTGACTCCCACCTTGGGCGGCGCCGGATGGTTGTTGAATTTGACCCAGAAACACTGGAGCAGCTCCCTCGCCGATTCCTCCGTGAGCGTTCCTTCGGCCAGGCCCTGGCAATAGAGCGGGTGGAGGTGCTGATCCAGGTGACCCGGGTTGAACGAATCCCTGTTCAGCTCGGTGATGACCCCGAGGTGCACGAACCAGTAGTACTGGAGCGCCTCCCAGAAGTCCCGGGGCGCGTGCGCGGGAACCCGGTTGCACACGTCGGCGATGCGCTCCAACTCCCGCTTCCGCGTGAGATCCTTTTCGACCTCCGCCATGCCCCGGGCCAAGGTTGCGTAGCGAGCCGCGTACTGGATCAGCGCATCGGCGCAGATATCCATGGCCTTGAGTTCCTGCTGCTTCTCGTAGGCACGCGGATCGCCGAAGAAGTCGAGGGTGTTCAGATTCCGCTCGATGTCCTGCTTGAAATCGAGGAATCCCTTTTCGTAGATCTTGCCGTCGAGCACGGTGTGCCCGGGCGCCCGCTGCTCCATGAACTCGGTGAAGATCCCCGCGTCGTAGGCGTCCTGCCACTCGGGGGTCATCTCCTGGAAGAGAAGCTCCCGGAGTGTACGCCCCTTCCAGAACGGTATGAGGCGGTCGCGAAACGTCTGGCAATCCTTCTCACTGACGGTGAACGACACTTTCTCCCGAGAGTGCAGGATCTGCAGATCCTCAATGCTGTGACAGCAGATCTCCGGGAAGGTCGGCGTCGCTTTGGGTGCCGGGCCTCGCTCACCGACAATGAGTTCTCCGTCTCCGATGAACACGTGCTTCTGCTCGAGGAGATACCGAAAAGCTTCGGCGCGCCGTACGGCAGGAGACGTCCCGGCGTCGTCCCGTTCGTAGAATTCCGTAACGAGGAGTGCGCGCTCTGACGACAGCGTGGCGGGAGCGTTGACGCTCTGCTCTCGCAGGTGGCGTACTCGCTCACTTAAAGGCATGGGATTCACCTCTCACAGTGACGTCGAGACCGAAGCCTTCGAGAATGCCCACGGCGTCCGCGACCTCGGCGTCGGACGGGGCCTTCGCTTCCGGTAACCGATAAGTGCGGCCCAATCGCTCGTGCTTGTCTGCACCGATGGAGTGATAGGGAAGGATGTCCACCGGATATCGAGTCGGAAGCGACGACACGAAAGCCCCGGTTGCCCGGATGTTCGTCTCGTCGGCGTTCACGTCGGGAATGAGCGGCAGGCGGATCCTGACGTGGGCCTCTTGCTCGGAGAGCCAGCGGAGGTTCTGGAGGACTCGGCGATTGGACGCGCCCGTGAATTGGCGGTGCCGCTCGTTGTCCATCAGCTTGATGTCGTACAGAAAGAGATCGGCCCACTCAGCGACGGTTCGGACGACGGCGCGGGGTACGCAGCCCGATGTGTCGACGGCGGTTCGGATGTCTCTGCGCTTGCACTCTTCCAGGAGGTCGACCAGGAACCGCGGCTGATGGAGCGGATCACCCCCCGAGAAGGTGACGCCGCCGCCGCCCTCATCGTAGTAGATCGTGTCCCGCTCCACCTCTTCGATGACCTCGGCGACGGTGGCCTCCCTGCCCGCAATCTCGAGTGCTCCGGTGAGGCACGTCTCCACGCATTCGCCACAGATATCACACGACTCCCTATCGACGAGAACCGTGTGATCGTTGAGCGAGATGGCGTTGGGCGGGCAGATACTCAGGCAGTCGCCGCACACGGTGCAGCGATCCGGCCGGAGGAACATGTCCACATCTCTCCGTTGCCCTTCGGGATTGTGGCAGGTCCAGCAGCGGAGGGGACAGCCCTTGAGAAACACCGTGGTACGCACGCCGGGACCATCATGTATGGCGAAGCGTTTGATGTCGAAGATGATCCCGGTGCTCATGGGCACTCCTCGGCCAAAGGATGCCAACTCCTTTATACAAGTTAAAGCTGCGGTTGCATGTAGCGCATCGAGTTTTGCGGTGGACGGGCGTGTTTCACGAATTTCTAACGAACACTTCATAATCGATCAGCGGCTGGCCGGACCGGCGGGCGGCGTTGCCGATCGAGACGGGCACGAGGGGGCTCAGATCTTGCCTCCGGCCCTCCGCGGGCTCAGCTTCGGTGGGTCGTAACCCAATCAAATTGACCATGGCACAACGCTGGATGCGGATCGTAGCGGCCGCAGCGCTTGCCGTGCTGCCCGGCTGCTCAACATCGGTAGAGAGCCCTCCCCGCCCAGCGGAGCCGGAACCGTCCGCGGCTCCGGGGTTCTACTCCATGGTACAGGCCGACCGGGGCCGCCAGGCGTTCCGGGGCGTCTGTTCCGAATGCCATTCCACCAGCGACTTCCGGGGCGAGGATTTCGAGTGGCAGTGGCGGCGTCAGACCGTCTGGGATTTCTACCGCCAGGTGACCCGCACCATGCCCGAGGAGGAGCCGGGCAGTCTCTCGGACCAGGTCTACACCGACGTCATCGCGTACATCCTCAGGATCAACGAATACGCCTCCGGAGATGCAGAGCTGGTGGCGAGCCGCCAGGCCATGGACCTGATCCCCATGGGCCCCGGGGCGGTGAAGACACGGATTCAAGACGGTGGTGAGCGGGAGCGGCGGCGGAATCCCGGGTGAATAACACAGGGGATAGTGGCAAGGAGGCCGGGGTCGTCCCCGGCCTCTTTTTTGGGATGCTCCCCGGCGGGGCCATCAACCACACCTCCTCTTGATATTACAAGACTTGATATTATCATTGTTGATAGATATTTGATGTATCTATTTGAGGAAGGTCGCGCCATGACCAACGAATCGGTTCCGGCCAAGCTCACACCGGCCATGTTCCACGTGCTGCTGGCGCTCTCCGAAGGGGCTCGCCACGGTCTCGGCATTCTCAAAGAGGTCGAGCAGTCTGCCGACCTGGGCGTGAAGCTTGGCCCCGGCAAGCTGTATTGGTCGATCAACAAGCTCGTCGAGATGGGGCTAATCGATGAATCCCACGACAGACCCCCACCCCAAGATGATGATCCCAGACGGCGCTACTACGGCCTGACCGAGCAGGGCCGCGGCGCTCTGGCCGCCGAGGCTGCACGGCTGGATAGGGTCGTGCAGCGGGTCAGAGCGAAGGGCATCCTCGACCCGGGCACGAGCCGATGACTCCGCAACACGGCGGCAGCGGAAGAGACAACAGGTCAGAGCGAATCTACCGCTGGTTGTTGCTGCTGTATCCGCGGCGATTCCGCAGACAATACGGGTCCGAGATGATCGTGGCGCTCAGACACAGACGGGCGCTGGGCGAATCCGGCATACGCTTCTGGAGTTGGTTACTACTGCGTGACTTGGTACCGACCGCGCTGCTCGCCTGGAGGTCTGCGCGCGCGGCGAGAGTGGGGGACACCCGGTCATCACATCCCGCAAACCGATTGAGCAGACAACGCTTACAAGGGAATACCGTGACGTCACAGGGCGGGCGCGGCGCGTTGATGGCGGACTTCGCGCGCGACATTCGCTATTCGATTCGGACGCTGATCCGTACACCCGGAGTGACAGTTCTCACTGTCTTGATCCTGGCTATGGGGATTGGGGCCAACACCGCCATCTTCAGTGTGTTCAAGGCCGTGTTCCTGGAGCCACTTCCGCTGCCCCAGTCGGAAGAGCTCGCATTCGTCTGGAACAGAAACATCCGCAGGGGCGGCAGCGGTCCCGCGTGTTTCCCTGACTTCCTGGATTGGCGGGCACAGAATAACACTTTCGAGGCAATGGGCGCCTTTGGAGGTACCTATCTCAATCTCACTGAGGGCGACGAGCCGGTGCGGATTAGGGGTGCGCACGCTACGGCGAGTGTGTTCGACGTACTCGGTGTCCAGCCGGCGTTAGGTCGTACGTTCCTGCCAGAGGAAGACCTCTCGGGAATCCCGGTGGTTCTCTTGTCCCACGCACTCTGGACGGAACGGTTTGGAGCCAGGCCTGATCTCGTGGGGAGCAGCATTCGCATCAATGGTGCCCCACATACAGTCATCGGTATCATGCCCGAAGGGTTCGTTCACCCGACCCCGTGGGGCTTCAACGATCTGTACCAGGCATGGATTCCACTACGGGACGACCCATGGGTCCAGCGGCGGAGTAGCTATTCCTACCAGGTGATTGCCAGGCTGCGCGAGGACGTCACTATCGAGACTGCCCAGGCGGACCTGGACCAAGTAGCGACTCGGTTGGAGGAGGAATACCCCACTACGAACGTGGACCAGCGAGCCTGGGTGGTTCCGCTGCACGATCTTCTGTTCGGGCAGGCTGGGTTTCAGATCTTCCTATTGCTGGCGGCAGCCGGTGCGGTCTTGCTGATCGCGTGCGGCAACATCGCGAGCTTTCAACTCGCGCGTGCCGCCAGCAGGCGTACCGAGATGGCCATACGGACTTCGCTGGGAGCTAGCCGTGGCAGGGTGATGCGTCAGCTCTTCACCGAGAGTACCCTGCTGGCCCTCGCAGGCGGCGTTGCCGCTGTGTTCTTGGCTAACTGGAGCCTGGGCATTCTCAAAGCATTGATTCCGCCCACGATCCCCAGGACCGGCGCAATTCGTCTGGACACTGATGTGCTGCTCTTTGCGACTTTGGTCTCGCTGGCAACGGGGGTGCTATTCGGACTCGCGCCGGCCCTTGCCGCATCACGCGCGCGCCTGACAGAGGTGCTTAAGGAGGGGCACCTGACGGTAAAGAGGGGCTGGGGCGGCCTGCGGACGCAAAACATGTTCGTCGTCGCTCAGTTCGGGTTGGGTTTGGTGCTCGCCAATACCGGCCTGCTGCTCATCCAATCATACGCGACACTAAGCGATGTCGATCAAGGTTTCGATCAGGACCACACCTTGACCATGGCACTCTCGTTGGACGGCGAGCGGTATGATGTACCGCAGGAACGACAGGCGTTCTACAACGACCTAGTGCCTCGCCTCGAGGCAATACCGGGTGTGAGAAGCGCCGCCGCAGCCAGCAAGCTCCCGCTGCAAGGAGGAACCAACGGGCCGTCGATTACCGAGGAACGTTATGCCCAAGATCCGAATCAGGATGGGACACTCACAGAGCGTACCGTGGTCGTAGGCGACTATTTCCAATCCATGGGAATCCCGTTACTCGCGGGCCGTGCGCTGCTGCCGGAAGACGCGGACTCGGTGAATACTGGTGTAGTCATAAACGAGGCAGCCGCCCGGCGGTTCTGGCCCGACGACGATCCGTTGGGCAAGCGTTTTGGTTTTGGCGGCAATCCGCCCAACTGGCTGACGGTGGTAGGGGTAGTGGGGGATGTGCGGCAGTGGGGAGCGGAGTATGCCGCCCGGCCCGAGGTCTACGGTGATTACGGCCTCAACTCGCGCACACGAATGCTCCTCATCATATCCACCGAAGGCGACCCGGCCGCCTTGATTGGGCCGGCGCGCGAGGCGGTACTATCGGTTGATCCGCAGCAACCTGTCTCCGAGATCCAAACCATGGCGCAAGTCCTCGCAGCGCAGTTGTCGGGGCGCGAGTTCTACACCTTTCTCATCGGTCTATTCTCGGTGTTGGCGCTGGTGTTGGCCGCCGCCGGAATCTATGGCGTCATTTCCTACTTCGTGGTACGCCGGACGCATGAGCTGGGGATTCGCCTGGCGCTGGGGGCGGGCCACTCCGGTGTGATCGGCTTGGTGGTACGCCACGCTCTCTGGATCGTGGGGTTCGGACTTCTGCTTGGCATCGGCGGGATCTTCGTTTCCAGCAGGATCATAGGAAGCTTGCTGTATCACATCCGGCCGCTGGACATACCGACGATTCTCTACGGAGTCGGATTTCTCATCGTCGTCGGAGTGGTCGCTTCACTCGTTCCGGCATTTCGTACCACGCGCATCTCATTGGTGACGGCGCTGCGGATCGAGTAGCAGGGATCAGGCCATGCATACACGTGACTATTCCGTCCTTCTCGTACTGACGGTGTTCGTTACATCGTGTGGCCGTGACCGGCAGCCGGGAGTTCACTCAACACAGCGAGACAGCGCCGGCGTGGTGATCGTTGAGAACAGTGGTAACCCTGCTCTCAACGGGGCCGCTTGGTACGTGGCCACCGAGCCCAGTCTGTCGATCGGTACCATACATGGAGAGGCGGCCTACGAATTCGACGACGTGAGAGGTGCTCACCGCTCAGGAGACGGGACTATTGCAGTCGTAAACGCCGGTTTGCACGATGTGAGGATCTTCGATAGCAGTGGAGTTCACCGCAGGTCGTTCGGACGAGATGGGCAGGGACCGGGTGAGTTCCGCAACATGGCCCTCGCCGGCGTGGTAGGCCGGGATACGCTGGTGATAGTCGACGTGGGCAATGACCGATTCTCTCTGGTTCATCCTGTGGCCGGATTTGTTCGTCAGGCCGTGGTGAGCCAGGAGGTGGCCACGTACTTGTATACGGCCGGCGTGTTCTCAGACGGTAGTGTCCTGTTCGCGGAGCTGTGGGACAGGACCGAAATGGAAGGAATGGCTGAGGGCCTCAACAGAAACCCGGCTTTTTACCGTTCGTGTAACCCCGACGGATCGCTGGGAACGGATTTCGGACGGAAGCGAGGGGCCGAGTACGAATTAGAGTTTCGGGAATTCGACGGGCGACCTTCAACTAGGATTATCTCCATTCCGTTCGGCAAGCTACCCCAAGCTGCCGTAGCAAGAGATCTCTTCTTCCTCGGTGAACAGGACAACTTCGAAATAGAAGTGCACCGGCAGACTGGAGAACTTATACGATTGATCAGGTTGGACCGGGCTGCTGAGCCTGTCACGGAAGAGTATCGCCGGCTCCACATCGAGGAACAGATAGTGGCCTACGGCTTGAACGAGAACGCGGCGCGCCGAACTCGCAGGATCGTGCTGGAACAACCACTCCCGTCACACTTCCCGGCCCACGACCGCATAGTGGTGGACGGGTTGGAATACCTCTGGGTTCAGGAGTACAGAAAGCCGGGAGAAGGAGATCCGCCGTGGCTCGTGTTCGATCCGGAAGGGAAGCTCGTGGCCCAGGTGAACATCCCGGAGGGCCTGAACCTGCTCGAAATCGGCCGCGACTACCTCTTGGGTGTATCCAAAGATGAGCTGGATGTGGAGTACGTTCAGTTGTTTGCGGTGAACAGACAGCAAGAATGATGGCGGCTCGTGGATCACACCAAACCGCGAACCAGGAGCAGTTGTTTCCGAGAACGGTGAGACGGGATTAGCCTCCTGCATCCGTTCCCTACTCCCCCTTTTCCCGTTTTCCTCTTCCCGCTATCCTGGCGCCAGCCGCTCAATCGCGCGAATTTCTTGTGTAGCACTCGATCCCGTTTCACTCGTCCCGAGGAATTCCCAAATGGCCCGAAGATTTTCGCGCCGCGATTTCGTGAAGGGCAGCTCGGCCGCGTTGGGCGCGGTCCTGCTCCCCGGCTCTCGAGTTCGTTTGGTGCAGGAATTCGACTTGATCGTCCGGAACGGCACCATACTAGACGGTACGGGTGGGCCGGAGTGGCGGGCCGACCTGGGTATGGTCGGCGATACGATCGCCGCGATCGGATCGATCGATCCGGCCCGGGGTTCGCGGTCCCTGGACGCATCTGGCCTTCACGTATCTCCCGGATTCATCGACATTCACTCGCACTCGGATAGCACTGTCTTCGCCTATCCAACGGCCGACAGCCGCGCACGCCAGGGCATCACGACAGAAGTCACCGGGCAATGCGGGTTCTCTGCAGCTCCGCTCGAGGGAGTAAATGCCAAGACTCGCCGTGAGAACCTGGAGGAGGAGACCGGAATCCGAGTAGAGTGGACGAACATCCCATCGTACTTCGACACACTCGAGCAGACAGGGATTTCCATCAACCAGGCCTTCCTACTGGGCCATGGCTCGCTCAGGCAGAATATCGCCGGGATGGAGGACCGGGTCCTCAGCGATACGGAACTCGAGGCTCTCCTGCGATCGGTCGAGGAGGGAATGGACGAGGGTGCGTTCGGCCTCTCGACGGGATTGGAATACACGCCGGGGACTTTCACGCCGACGGAGGAGATAGTCGCGCTCGCTCGGGTTATTGCCCGCCGCGGGGGATTCTATGCATCGCACATCCGCAACGAGGAGTCAGGCCTGTTGGCGGCCGTGAACGAGGCAATCCAGATCGGCAGAGAAGCCGGGCTTCCCGTTCAGATCTCACACCTCAAGGCGGCGGGAAGACCCAACTGGCCGAAGCAAGGGGCTGCGCTCGATCTCATCGAGTCAGCGCGCAGCAACGGGGTGGCTGTGATGGCCGACGCATACCCGTACACCGCCTACTCCACCGGGCTTACGATATTCCTTCCGTCTTGGGCACTGGGGGGAGGATGGGATCGGTTGGAGGAACGTCTGAATGATCCAGCAGTAAGGGAGCGCATCCGAAGTGATGTGGTCGAATCCGTTGCGGGAGACCCGGGCGAGTTCGGACTGATCGTCATTGCCAGCACCCGCACCGAGCAGAACCGGCGCTTCATCGGGATGAGTGTGGATGAGATCGGTGTTGCCTGGGGATTGGAGCCGGTCGATGCCGCTTTGAGACTGTTGATGGAGGAAGAGGGATCGGTCAGCATGATCGGGCACGGCATGAGTCCGGAAAACGTCGAAATGGTCCTGTCGCATCCACTCGTCATGATCGGTTCGGACGGTGCCAGCATCGCTCCAACCGGAAAAGCCGCAGAAACGAGGCCACATCCTCGCCTGTACGGGACCTGCCCGCGGGTGCTGTCCCACTACACGCGGGACCGGGGCATCTTCGACCTTCCCACGGCCGTCCGGAAGATGACCGGCACACCGGCCGATCAGGCCGGCATCAACGACCGCGGACGCATCGCTCGTGGAAAAAAGGCCGACCTGGTGGTATTCAACGCGGCAACGGTGAAGGATGAAGCAACCTTCGACGACCCGCACCAGTACCCGACAGGAATCGAATACGTCGTGGTCAACGGTCAGCTGATCGTTGACGGCGGGCGGCACACGGGTGCGCGGCCGGGGAGGGTGCTGAGGAAAGCCTGAGGAACATTGTACGTCCAACATCCCACGTCCAAGGGATTGGAAGGTCGTGCTCCTACCATCTGTAAAACGTTCGTATGTCGTACCGCCGCACCGTGGTACCGTCGTTGCGTTTCTCGTAATCGAGCGCGATGCCGACTCCCATTGTGCTCCGGATGTTCCAATCGACTCCCACGAGAACGTGGTTCGCCGAGAAGCCCGCAAATGGATCTGTCGGATTGCCTGATTCGAAACTCTCGTTGGCCCGAACGTAACCGGCGGAGACCGTGACCGGATCGGTCACGGTCCAATGCACGCGCGTCAAGGCGGAATGGGTGGTCGTACTCTGGCCGCCGAACACGCTGACGGCCATGTAATACCGTACGAGCCAGTACAAACGGGGAAAGTACCAGGTGAGGTCCGGCATGATCATGTGGGTATTCGCGGTCGCATAGTCGGCAAACCGGTAGCCCAGTGAGGGCACGAGGCCGTTGGACAGCGGTCGGCTGATCTCGACGGTGTACGCCTGGCGGGGCACGACGGTCTGATCGGGCGCCACCGCGATATTCAGCGTGAAGACGGTGCTCCCGCCCGCCCAGTAGCTCCCACCCGTCCGAAAACCGGGAGCCGAATCATCGAACTTGTTGACGTAGTCGAACCCCGCCCAGACGCTCCAGTCCCTGGGCCGCTCGACGCTCAGCAGTAGGCTTGCACCCTCGGCGTTGGACGCGAAGCTGAAGTCCTGATAACTGAATCCCGCGCGCACCGTGACGGTCGGCGGAGATTCTCCACCGATGTCTTGCTGCACGGATTGTCCCAGAAGCGAAGCAGAGGGGACGAGTATGAGCGCCACCAGCGCCAGCGGCATCCGCAGCTTACTCATGGCCTTCGAGCCACGGACGGTAGCTCTCGTAGGAGTGAATCGCGAACCCATAGAGACTCTCGAAGTGTTGAAGTTCCAAGGCTGTCTGCTCGATCACGTCCTTGAGTTCGCTCCGGCTGTACCGGGCAAACGACAACTTGTCCGATGGCACGTCTGTCGCCCGCGATTCCCTCAGCATCACGGTCCCTGTCGTAGTCTTTTGCCGCGCGCCGAGCCGCTCCCACGCCTCCTCCGCGATCCAGCTGACACGCGCCCGCTCGTCGTCGATTTGCTCGACGACCACCCACGAGCCGCCCGAACCCTGGGAGCTGAACAAAAGGTCCGTCTCGTCCGGTAGCTCGACGGTCTCGAGACCAAGGAAGACTTGCTTCCCCACGCGGGCAGCATACCGCAGCTCGCTCTGTGCTTGTGCGATCGTCCCATCGGCGCCGTATGCCTGCGTGCGGTAGTCCATGATGCCCACGTTGTCCACGATGTCGATGATCAGCTCGCTTACGGGTCGCCCTTCCACGTCGGCCACCATCTCGAAGAACTCGTTTCGTTCGTCAAACCACGCTGGGATATCGACGCCGTACACGAGACCGGCCTGTGCCGCCATTCTTTGGGATGCAGTCACGATCGAGAGGTACTGCTGCAGTATCTGCGTGCGCCGCACCCCGCCGAATCCGGGCAGGAGGTAAGGCTCGATGTCGTGTCGAATGCCGTCGAACCGCTCGGCGGGCGGGCTCTCGCGATTGTACTCCGCAATGCTTTGGATAGTCGCGATGACCTGCCCATGCCACTCCGGGCGGCTGAACCGCGGATCCCCGTCCAAAGCGTGCACGGTCACCCCAGCGGCGTGGAGTTCGGCAATGAGCGGGCGCAGGCGTTCTCGATCCCACGAGATCGTCCACCGTTCGTCGACGCGCTCCGCCTCGTACGGCAGTTGCAGGAACAGATCAGTGATGCCATTGACGCGGCAGAACTGCACGAGGCGTCGACGCGCGTCCGGACCACTCGTAACCGCTGGAGTCTCCCAGAGCCACATCGCTTGCCTCAACGATCTGCCTGGTTCTTCGGCTCTCCCGGCCGTGGGTATTTCGGCGTCGGGGTGCGTCGTGAAGGCGATGTCCTTCAGGAATACCCGCCCACGTCCTTCCCCCGTTGTCAGAAAGACGAGGCTGGCCAGTTCTCGCCTGTTCAATCCGGGAGGCCACTTGTCTCGGGGAACCCACGCGCGCTGCCACGTCGTCTCCACGCGTCCACCAGCGAGGAACGACGCAACGTCCCCAATTGGCAACGACTCTTCTCGCTGCTCCCTCGCGCGATCGGCAATGTGCAGCGCCAGGTCCTCGCCCCCACGCTCGCCGCGAACGGCGAAGGTGAGGTAGTTGAACGGGCTGGCGTCGAGGAGCACGCGTTCCGTGGGATGTTGCTTGAAATCGAAGAGGTGGATCCAGAATCCGGCGTAGCTCCGAGCCGCTTTGTTGTACGAATAGGCCAAGGCCGGGCCGTCATCCGGCGCACGGGCAATGGAAACCGCCGCCATGGACGGCGCCTTGGCGAAGCCGCTGAAGTGGCCACCGAGCCGATTGGTGTTACCCCGGTCGAAATGTCCCAGCAGAAACACGCCCCCGGCGAGCGGCGGTGTGTGGTGCTGTGGCTCGCTTGGCCACTGGACCACCGGCGTGCGGTGTCGAACGTCATAGATTGCCAGCCTGTTCCCTCGGCGCTCGTGGAGCACACCGACGTGCAGGTATCCAATCTCCGAGACATCCGAAATGCCCCAGTCGGCCAGCACTATCACTTGGGACGGAAAGGCGTCGGGGACCGATTGCGCCACGAGCGACCCCGTCAGGAACCATGGGATCAGGAGCCAGCAGATGACGAGGGGACGCCGCCTAGAATCGCCCACGCTTGAACTTTCCCCACGCTTGACTTCCCTTCAGGAATCCCACGAACCCCTTGCTCAGGTAGTAGAGCTGCATCTGTCGATACCCGATCATCGACAAGGTCGCATAGCTCACCAACAGGATGGCGTTCACGAAGCCGCCATAACGAAACAGAGAAACGGAGCTGCGTCCTTCTGCCACCCGACCTTCAGTCCAGAGGCCCATCAACACGGCGCCAACCGAGAGCAGGGTGCCGTACAGAATTGATACGGCCAAGAACAACAGGAAGTGATCGATGCTCAGGATCCCGGAAATGTAGAGGAGGGGAAGCAGGGCATAGCCCAGGATCTCCACGAGTGGTCCCAGAAACTCGAACACCAACTGATACGGCATGGCGAAGAGTCCCACCTGCTGGTACCGAGGATTGAACAGCATCTTGCGGTGGTGGAAGAGCACCTGGCCGAGGCCGCGGAACCAACGGTCACGCTGACGCCCGTAGTCCACGATGCGTTCCGGAACCTGAGACAGCGTGATTGGATAGGGGAGGAAGTTGATCCTCGAGGGAATCTTTTTTTCCAACAGATACCGCTGCAGCCGCACGATGATCTCCATGTCCTCGCAGACGGTCTCCTTGCTGCCCCCGCAGTACTCTTTCACAATCCGCGATGTGAGTCGACCACTCAGGAAACCGCCGACGTCGAACAAGAGGGTCTTCCGGAACACCGCAGACACCCCGGAAAGGATCAGCAGCGAGTTCAAGGTGACCAGCGCGGTTCGGCCCGCGGTGAACGAGCGCATGTACTCCACGACTTGAAACCTGGCGAGCCAATTTCTCGGCAGGCGGACGTCGACGATCCGCCCGTCCTCGATGGTGCAGCCGTTGGCGACGCCGACCTGGCCGCCGCACGCGGCAATGCCCTCGGGATCTTCTACCATGGGTTGCATGACCTCGAGGAGGGAGTTGCGCTCGAGTATCGAGTCGGCATCGATGCAGCACACAAAGGGGGCTAGGGCCGCGTTGAGACCTGCGTTCAAGGCATCGGCCTTACCGCCGTTCTCCTTGTCCAGGAGGATGAGGCGCGTCACATCTCCGATCGGAGCCGCTTCATAGGAATCCCGAATGGGGCGGGTGGGCACCACCGATTCGTACCCCAGCTTGCGACGGCTGAAGGAGAAGGCGGTCTTGAGTTCCTCGAGCGTGTCGTCGCTCGACCCATCGTTGATGATGACGATCTCGAAGCGGGGGTAGTACAGGTTCGTTAACGCCCGGACACTCTCGACGATGGTTTCTTGCTCGTTGTAGGCGGGGACGATGATCGAGACGGCCGGCGTCGAACTCGAACTGTAGAGACTCTCCAAGCTGCCAACGGCCTTCACCTGGAGAAAGAAGCGCACCTGGATCCAGGCGACGAGCATAAGGAAGAGATTGATGGTGTTGTAGAGGATGAAATAGCTGATGATGATGACTTCGAAGATCCGAACGACCGCCGCGAGCATGGTGTCACGCCTCTTTGCGCGGCGACACCGAGCGCAATCGTCGACGCTGAACGGCGTACCGCACGGCGTCCTGGGGGTCGTCGCCCAGTGCGTCGATGGCCTTCTGAATGTCCGGGTCTTCGTACTGGCCCAGCGCTTTGACCGCTGCGATGCGAACCAGGCTGGCCGGGTCCTGCAACGCAAGAGCGATGTCGGGGGCGTACCGCTGGAGGTCCGCCTGGGCGAGGAAGTCCACGGCATCGGCCCGCTTCTGTGCGTCGCGGTCGGTCTTCATGATCTCGAGCACCTGGTAGAGCGTTCCGTCCTTGTTCAACCGGTCGCGCAGCGCAGCGAGATCCGCCTCGTCCAGATCCCGACAGGCCTCCTCGAAGGTGTTGCGCTGCCCCGTCACACCGAGGCGGATGAGGGAAGCCAGCGCCTGGGCACGGACCAGCACGCTGCCGTCCTTGGCCAATCTCCGGAGCAGTTGAACCGACCGCTCGTCCTCGAGATCGCTTGCCCGGCCAAGCGCGGCCGCCACCTCCCGGCGCACCATGGCGGAGGGGTCCTGCACGCGCTCCACCATAGGGGCCACGACCTCGGCACCCATCTGCTTGCCCAGACAGCGGACGATCGCGGTGCGGACCCGCTCGTTCGGATCCTCCAGATACCGCACCAAGTCTTCCCGGGGCAGCCGGGAGGAGACGCGGGACAACTGCTCGGCGGCCAGCACGCGGACGTCGCCCTCCTTGTGATCGAGGATGGGCAAGAAGAGCACGCCGATCTGTGGGTCGCCGATGAGACTGAGCGTCCGAATGAGCCCCCGGAGACTATTGGTCTTCTCGGCCCCCATCAGGCGGTCGGCGAGCGCTCTCCAATCGCGCTGGTAGCATCTGGAGAGGAGTTTGCAGACAGCCTCCTGGAGTTCGTCGTTGTCTGTTTCCAGCAACTCGACGAGTTGCTCGCGATGGGGTCTGACTTCGTCGGGGCTCATCCGGCTGAGGGTGTGGGCCGCCTGAAGCCGGACCTCGTCAGCGGGATCTCGCACGGCCACGACCAGCCGGTCGAGGAGCTCGGGTACCTCGAGGAACTGGCCGAGGGACGCCAGCGCCTGTGCGCGTACCGTCGCGTTGGGATCTCTCGTCAGGCTGGTCTCCAGGATCGGCGTGCACCGGCTCTCCGCGAACAGGGCCACTGCCTGCATTGCGCGGACCCGGGCGGAAGGCTGTCGATTGGAGCGCAGCAGACCCACATAGTGTTCCACCACCCTGGAGCGAAACTCCTCCGGGTCCTCGAGCCAAAAGAGGCTCGGATCGAGCGCCAGGAGGGCGAAGAATCGCTGCTGCG